>NZ_CP021875.1 GCF_002197645.1 Enterococcus wangshanyuanii
ACACTTCAAACCATTTTTTTAAATCTATCACTAGACGGTGCTGCGTATGTTAAATAGACAACGTCTCCAATAATATTAGCTTTGTCAGTGTAGTTGTTGTTCCATATAAACTGGTCATTAGAAAAGTCTGTCAATTAGGCCCCGACACTCCACTATCTATATTTGGTACATAGTTTTCAAAAACTCCCACAGAACCATCAATGTCAATAACTTGCACATCCGATATAGGCACCGTTAGCACATTGTTTAATGGCGTTCGAACAGGTAATTCGATTTTTGCATTAACATAATATTTTTTTAAATTTGGTAATTTCCCTAACGGGCTAATATCCGTAACACCGCAATATTGCGCACTTACTACCTCTAAATTCACTAAATTTTCTAGGGGTGATAAATCATTAATTGCAGGACTGTCGTTAAAAAAAAGGGATTTTAAACTTGTTATATTAGCAACTGATTCAAGTGAAGTTGCTGCTGTTCTTCCAAGTTCTAACCATTCCAGATTTTTTAGTCCTCCTAGTGCTGAAAAATCTGTAATTTTTGTTCCCCCACACCTCAAGTATTTTAATAGTGGAAACTGCGACAGAACAGAAATATCAGATATTGGATTTTGGTAAATATTCAAATCATGTAACCTTTGAAACACCTGAATTCCTTCTAGATTTGATATGTTTTTATCCTGTATCCAAATAGTACTTGTCTTGTCTATCTGGTATTGCTCAATCGTTTCGGCTTCTGAAGTAGCTCCTAGTTGTTCCATTATGGCTTTTCTTAGGTTTTCGTCAGGGAAGATATCAGCATATGTTTGCCCTATAAGTTGTGCGTTGGCTACAGCTGGCACTTGAATATCCTGTTGAACGCTGCTATCGATCATTGGTTCTTCAATTTCTGTATCAACCGAATCCAAGGTCAGTTCTTCTGAAGAACTTGCTTCCGTTTGTTCTAAGGTTGTTTCAGTGGTTGATTCCATGCTGCTTGATTCTGTTGTGGCAGTTGTTTCTAGCATTTCTTCTGTTTCTGCTGTTGTGCTTGTAACAGTATCTGCATAGGCTTGGTGAACCCCTATGATTGCCGGGGCAAGTAAAGTGATCATTGTTGTGTAGCTCAAAATTTTCGTTCTTTTCATATGTGTGTTTCTCCTTCAGTCTCTATGTTTTTATTTAGGGGAAATATAGCTCATTAAATACGTGTACTCAGCTAAAATCGTACGTGTAGAAATAACACCAAAGCCTTGTGCGTTCATTTCAGAAATCAAAATAGACCCGTCTTCATAGACATGCTCGACAAAAGCAACATGGCCATAAAATGGATCAGCACCTAAAACACCTGGTTCAAACGAAACAGCTGTACCAGCTTTTGGTGTACTACTTACCTCATATCCTTTCGCAATACCTGTAGCATCCCAATCTGCACCGTTGCCCATGTGTAGATCCACATGACCTCCTAATTGAGTAATGCGGTTATAAACATATTGCGTGCAATTTCCTGGCGCATAACTATTACCTTTGTCATAATTCTCATTGTTGTATGGTTCAAAATCACCACCGGCGACGATATCGCCTTTTTCGTGATCGTATTGAGTTAGGTATAGCGATAGGTAATCCTTTGAAGTCATCTCCAGATTTTCCCCCGCTCCACACCGTACGTGAGACTTTCACCTCATACGGCGTTCCAACTTTTTCATTATTGATAGATTTCAGTTAAATTACATAATTTTCGCATTGTATTCAGCTTGCTAAGTTGCTTTTTATTCAACTTCAGTATAGCCATATACTCATTAATCGTTTCTATTTTCTTCATATGAATAAGTCTATGAACCCATTTATGGACGATAATTAAGTTACTAAATGTATCTTTACCACCAAGATATCGAGGTATTTTATGGTGACAATGTACTTCATTTGCAGTTAGAAATCTTCCTGTTACAGCACATTTTCCATCTTGCATAGAGTACCTTGACAACTTGTTGTCCGAAAATTCGACTGTTTTATTTCCAATGTCATTTTTGCAAAGTTTATACAATTCCTCGATGACTGTATGTTCTAATTTCTTGATTTGGAGCGCCCTTCCTTCCGATGTGTAATCTGATACATTAGGATTGAAAAACAACGCTAACTTCCATCGAACTTTGCTTATAGGGATTAAATTAATCCCCTGTACTTGGAAGGTTCTGTGATTTCGACCATACAGTTTTACATAGGATTGTGGCGGACTTCTAGGAATTTCATATTTTCCAATAGATTTTAAACGATTGAACATTACTGGTAAGCATGAGAAATAGATTGCTGAAAAATCCAAATTTACTCGGGTGGCTTTACAATAATAATTGTGTATTCCACGAACGAATGAATTATATACTATGATATTTTCCACTGTTGGATATTTTTTTAATCTTATTATTCTTGCTCTAATTTCTTTTTTCAGTCGGCACTTAGCCTTCTCTGAAATCTTGATACTTCCAACGTAGTCATTTCTACACTTATTGACTTTTAATTCAAATCCCAAAAATTCTGAATACCTTTTTCTGAGATTCGTTATCTTGGATTTTTCTGGTGATATATCAAGTTTCAACTGGTTTTTTAAGTACCCTTTAACTGCATGAAATATCTTTATCGCACTTTTTGGGTTCCTTGTAAATATTTTGAAATCATCTGCATATCGAACAATGTACATTTCTTTTAGATTTGTTGTCTTTAAAGCTCTATATCTACCACTATTACTGAAATAACGATGATCACTTTTAAACGTTTCCCATTGATTGGCAATCCACCAATCTAGCGAGTTCAAAACTACGTTTGACAAAAGTGGTGATAGTATAGCTCCTTGTGGGGTTCCTTTACTTTGAACACCCACCTTATCAACCGGAGCCTTGAGCATTTTAGAAACCAAACTTAAAACTCGTGCATCTTTAATTCCTATTGTGTAGAGTTGTTTCAATAATTTTGCATGATTTACATTATCGAAAAATCCTTCTATATCAATGTCCACTACATACTGGTTCTTTGATACGTTTACAATGTGACTACATCGACTAATCGCATGTTCTACTGAACGATTCGGGCGAAATCCATAGGAGTGTTTAAAGAATTGTGCCTCACAAAATTGGCTCCATTACTTGCTTGAACATTTGTTGTATTATCCTATCTCTCATAGTCGGAATTCTAATGGACGCTTCTTTCCATTGGCTTTAGGTATTTCAACTCGTTTACCACTTGAGGTTGGAAGTTGGTTAAACGCTTCTCTGATTTCTTTGATAAATTTTTGTGTATCTTTTATTTTGAAATCAGATATTGTTATAACCGTCAACTCCTGCGGTACGTGATCCAGTATTCGTTTTTATCATTTCGGTATGCTAGTAGTATATTATTTTCAGACGTGATGATTTCATATAAATTTAACCTTTTGTGCATTTATTTTGGCTTCTTTGGTACAGCCAATCAAATGTTGACTGCATATTGTAATATTCTGAATAACGCAAACTTTTTGTACTCACTGATGAAGTCTCTCTCCTATCATTGATAGTCTCATCTTCTTACCAGATTCTGTGAGTTTCATTTAACTAGTATCTATTTATTACGAAAAGTCTTAGGGCTATCCCTCCACGGTCATTACCCGCTTCATAGGTACTGTGCCCTTACTCTCACGAAAATTAAGGATTTTTGACTTGTTGTCTTATATCCACCATGCCGATAACAGTCGTTTTATACATGTTTTTCGCTTTCCACGTTCCAACTACTCTAGCTTTACATTTTTCCTTAGGTGCTTACTATAAGCCTGAACAATTTATAAGGTCATTGTTCCTTATCCCAAATTTCATACTTACAACTCTTACTTTTCGGTATTGTTCGTTGCGCCACGCAAACTATATACTTTCATATATATCGAAATTTAGACCCGTACATTCGTAAGTTCGTCAGTAATTTTTTTATTACATTCTCACCATAGAAAATTTATAGGCATCCCCGGTATATCTATTTCCTTATGAATGGATAAAAACCTTCACTTAGGAAATATTCTACCGACTTTATCTAGCTTCATACCTTGCATATCTGTTACTATTTTCAGGCATGTAGAAGTATCAGATTAATTGTTTCAGCCAACATGACGGCTTTCATTCCAATTATCAAGTAGTTAGTTGTAATTAACCTTTTTGTAGTTAATTCTCCTTTTTCTCGTTCACACGATTATAAGGAAACGTGTCGCACTATAGGTTTCTATCAACCCATTCAATTTTTGGTTGTAAAAGAGTATCTGTCGCATACACACCCGTAAGGGCTTGTGTAGCGTTCTGATAGCTTCCTGCTTCGCTTTTCCAAGCTCCTTTGTAAATAGTTGGATTCCAATCTACACCGTCTGTAATAGCTTAGAATAATTCTTAACGATTCTTCTGGACCTGGTATACTCGGAATGGTGCATTAGTAGAATGTAGTTTCCTGATCCGGTCGTCTTCCAACGTCGGTAGGGTCACCAGACTGACCTTCAAATTCTCCTTTGATCCCAAATAAATTATTATACGGTTCCTGGCTTAATTGGCTGCCACCTGATCCTGATTCTAAAATGGCTTGGGCGATCATTACTGAAGCAAATAAATTCGTTTCTTGTCCTATTTTACGAGCGGGTTCACCCAATTCGAGCGATAAACGCTTTCTGTCGTAGCGTCCTTGTCAAAATGAAGCGCTGACGGTTCCACCGTTACAACAGCTTCATTACAACTGGTTTCTGCCGGCATTACCTCATGAACTTCTTCCGTTGGTGCCCCTTGTGGTGTTTCTGTTGGTTTCTACTTGGACAGGTATTTCTGAAGGAGTGGTTTCATTGCTTGATTCCGTTCTATCCGTTGTTTGGCTTTCCTGTGCCAATTCCTGCGTTGTCGACGTTTCTGGTTGACTAAACGACTCTTGTGTCGCTGATCCGCTTGTACTTGTTTCTTCCGGCACTTCAATAGGTTTGTTGCTCCCTATTGTTATTTCCTGATTGATCTCTTCCGCAAAACTCATGATAGGAAAGTGCTAGAAAAAATGAGTAGTACTGGAAAATAAAGTAACTGCTTTTTTCAAAAGTATGATCCTCCTTAGATTGCTACCAAAATAGTTAGGTGCCTTTAATCGGGATAATTCCCGTTTTAATAAATCAATTTGTCGCTTCATTTGCCGATTTTTCTTCTTCTAACAGCTGACAATCTATTTTTTTTCTGTTCTAATAAACAGTGGTATTGGTGATTAGATTTTTCTAAAAAAGAAATACGTTCTATTACTTGATTTCCTGTCTCTGCTGTCTTCATGTGGTGTTTCACCTCCAACTGTATTTTTTGTTTAAAAGGGGATTTAGCTTTGTTTGAGCCGAATTCAATCTTAATCATCGGCCTCTGTCACAAAATAAGCAGGATCTACTTCAAAACGAGCAATCTTTTCTTTCTTACGGCCATACCTGGTATGAACATATTGAAATGTTACCAGATCCTTTTTTTAAGAGGAATTTCAACTGACTTTCCTAATTTGATCAATACAATTGTTTTCAATCTCAACAATGTTGTCCGCCGTAAGTACCTGATTCCCTGCTAATTTAATGATTTCATTGTGTTTTTGTTTATAAATCTTAGTTTTCTAACTTTACTGCGATAGTCTAAAAGGGTATCACTCTCCATTAGAAACAATTTTTTTGTCTCCATATATTCCTCTCCCTGAAAATAAAAAAGCGATAAAACTTACTGGAAAAGTTCACCCGCTTAGCTATCATTATTTTATACTAATTCGTTTTCTGCTTTCTTTGAAACAAAGAAAAAACCAACAATCGCTGTGATCATCAAACCAATGAGGGCGAATGTTGCTTGAATCGTTTCACCGGTACTAGGTAGTGTTCCTCTTTTTGCCGGTGTACTTGGTGTAGCTGGTGTTTTAGGTGTTTCTTTTAGAACTGGTCGAATATCTTGTTTGGCATCTTTTCCCGTCAGGGTTATGCTCCAGTATCTTTTTTACCATCCTTATCATAACCGTCTTCAGAGAAGTACCAGCGAGTGTTTGGTGTTGCTTTGGGATCTTTTTTGTAGTCATATTCTGCGATTGCACGTTCAGTCATTTCTTTATCTACTACTGTATAATCAACCACACCGGATCTCCAAAACAATCGCTGATGTTCCATCTTCATAATCTGCATGAAGTTTCACTTCTTTTTTCCGTTTAGTACCGTTTGGAATGTTTTCATGTGTAAGGTTGCTGTCATCGTAGAATGTTGCATCCTCACCCCATACAAACGTTTGAGAGCTGCCGTCACCAGTATGTGCTTGAGTTGAAATACCAACTTTTTGTGCTTTTGGCATGTTTTCCCAATCAATGGTCATGTCTTTTCCTTCAGTGACAGTCACAATTCGTGTATCTGTTGTTCCTGGTACTAGGTCAAATCCATCTGGACGTTTTACTTCCGTAAATGAATAAGTAGCTGTTCCTTTATCTGCCAATAATTTTAGTAAAGTAGAAGTAGATTCTGTTGTAAACATGAATTTCACATCATTTGTTAAGCCTTGAACCAAGAATTGAGCACCTGTTAAGTTCAATCCTGCTAAATCTAAGGCATTCTTTTTGTTGAATGTTAGATTCACTGTTTTTAATTCATTGTCGATTTCGCCCTGGTCAAACAAGACTAATTTCTCCGTGTTGTTTCCATAAGGAATAGAGAACTCTGTTTGAATATCAGAAGGATCACGGTAATTTTCAGGAGTATTTGTTTCCACTAATTTGTATTTATTTTGGCTACCGATAAACAATTCCACATTTGAACTACCGTTCCCGTCTTTATCTGTCACAATATGATCGACTACTTCGCCTGCCTTATCTACAATGGTCTTGCCATCAGGTAACGTGTGATCATTTACTCGAACAAGGTCAAACTCACGATTGGCCGCTGGGTTTCTGTCATACATTGGTTTCCCTGCATCCCATGTCGCTTGAGGATTATACACCTCTTCAAATTTTTGGAAAGTAAATTTTCCTTTTTGGATCTTGTTTTCAATCGCAACTTCAATCGTTGTCCCTGCTTCAATCGTAAATTTGATTGGACTTGCTAATTTTACATAACCGGCAGGTGTTTTTACTTCGGTTACTTCACCCGTTGTGCCAAAATCAAAGTCTTTACTTTCAGGCGTTTCCCCGTTTTCATTTGATTCAAGTTCTAATACTTCACCAGTTGACATGGTTACCTTGAAACCAACTTCACTCATTGGAAGATTGCTGATTTCTGAAGTCTTTTTCAACTTGAACTTTCCTTGTCGAGCGAAAAATGTCGCTTGTACGTTTTCTTCTTTTAACGGATCTTTCATACCACCAGGCTTAACTACAGATTGAGCATTAGCATTGAGAGGTTCAAATAGTAATGCTGCTAATTTTTTATAGTTTGTATTAATTGTAAAATTTAATTTTTGGTATAGTTAGCTGGTGCAATAAGACGAAACTTAACGTTTGCCGGAATTGTTTTGGTACCTGATTGACTACTGAAAGTTTGTCCATTGTCTAATTCCACTGTTACTTCTTTGTCAAAATCGTTCGTTGGAATATCATATGTCACATTCTGTCCATCTGTTTCAGGTGTATACCAATCAGTAATTTGTTTTTTTGTATTTCGATCGAATCCAGCTGTTTGAATTTTATTTTTGATAGAGAAATTACCAGTTGGCGCATCTTTATCTTTCGCTTTTTGAAGCAAGAAAGCAACATTAGGATCTGAAGTAAATACTGGCATATTTAGATCTACTCCTTGATATGAGTGTCCTAAATATGCATTTAGCGCTACGAAAACATCTACGTAATTTTCATTTGGTTGATCCCAGCCATTTTTTACGGCATAGTATAAGATATTTACAACACCTTCGTCATTGTAAATGCTTTTCGCATACTCAACATTTACAGGAAATGGACTGTCAGGTTTGATACACCATACAGCTCCATTGTCCTCACCAACAATATCAATATATGGTGTTGAAATATAGGCTGTTGAGCTATAATATTTTGTCAACTTACCAGTACTATTTCCAATCTCTCTAAACAAAGAGTTCATTCGTTGATTAAATGTGATTTGATCCCCATCAGCTGTAAAACCGCTAGAAACTAGTGGCTGCGAGGCTAAAAAATTATCAATCGCATTATTTATAGGTGGAGCGATTGTAACTTCTGGAATTTGTACTTCTTGGGTTGATTCATTCTCTTCTGTTGATTCAGCTGTCGCTGAACTTGTTTCTTCGGTGGTAGATTCTATCGTTTCTTTGGAACTGGTATCTTCTGTACTTGGTGTTCCTTCTGTTGCTAATGCTTGGATAGGCGTTAACGCTACTTGGCCTAACACCATCGCTGTTGTTAAAACTGTTGCGCATTTACTAAATACTTTATTGATTTTCATAAGTTCTCCTTTTTATAAAATTGTTTTTTAGTTGGTTGAGTTGACCTTTTCACTTCGCAGGTGATCGAATCATTTTCATGTTCATTTCCTCTCTTTCACATAAAAAAGTCACGTAAGCATATATACTTACGTGACTTCCTTTAATCTATGTTCTATTTATTCAAATCCCCACCACTCATTAGTTCCTCCATGGTTATTATTTTCTGAACCTTGAATATCTTCTGGTTTTAAATGAATTGTATTACTCCCCCCATTATCTCCAGGTGGTGTAGATTGGCCTCCTGTTGGTGGTGTTTGAGGGGCTTGTTCAGCAGGTGGCGCTTGGTATTGTGGCTGCTGATATCCTGTGTCTGTTCCTCCTTGCGGCACATAACCACCTGTATCTGTCGCAGCACCGTCACCTGTATAATCTGTAGTTGCTGCACCTTGATCTGTTTGAACTTGTTCTTGTGCTGCTTCAACGGTTCCAGGACTAGTAACACCATTTTGTGGTTGTTGCATCGAATCAGCTGAAGCGGCTTCTTTCGCTTCAGACTGTTTTTTTGACTCTTCTGCTTTTTTCTCAATGTCTGTTTTGACCTTAGACAGTTGATCATTTAGAGATTTTTTAGCTTTTGCATTTTTAATCTTATCTGTCTCTGTTTTAGCTGTATCATAAAGTTTATGGTCAGTTGAAATCACTTTATTTTCTTTAAATATTTTGCTGACGGCTTGTTTTGCAGTCTCAATTTGCTTTACTTGATTTTCTGCATTTACAATCAAATCATTGATTGCTTTGTCATAAGCCGTTTTAGAGTCTTTTTTGTAATACTCCTTTTTTGTCGATTCTACTGTTTCCTTTTTAAGATCGTCTACAATTGATAAATCTTTTTTTACAACAGATCCATTCAATGCCGCATTTTCTTTCTCTTGCTTAAATAATTGGTTAATCGCTGTTTGAGCATCAACTTTCTTTTCCAGTGCCTTTAAAGCTTTTTCGGTGTCTCCAGCTTCCTTGTTGTACTCTTTTAAATCTACTTTCTCTGTTTGTTTCCCGATCGATAGACGATCAAATTCTTCACGTAGTGTCTTTACCTGATCTTTAGTAACATTCTTTGCTAGGAAATTATTGTCCTTATCGTCAAACAGTTTGTTGATCTTTACTTCTAGATCCGTAAGCCCTGTTGTTTTTGTTGTGATTACTTTTTGAGCTTCATCTAGTTTTTGTTTTGACTGGTTACTAGCATAAACACTACCACCAACTGCTAGTGCTGCGATAACCCCAACACTTGTAATTATTAATTTCGTTTTTTTACTTAACTTTTCCATTTTTAAATCCTCCAATTTCTTCTCAGTTTGAATATTCATAATACAGATCCATCGCCTTGAACAAGGCATAAACACCTGATAAAACAATGAGTATAAATAATTGATCAAAATTTATGAGTGACAAAACAATTGCAATAAGTAACGAACCCAACACTTTTATTTGCTTCATTTTTTCACATCCTCGAAAAAAGTCTGACCTGGTCAAAAATTTATCTCCAATTCCATTTGTAAGGTTTTCTTCTTTTATTTTTGCTCGCTTGAATTTTGAATAATGCGATTTTTTCGTTTGGTTCTAAATTTGTTTCTCTATGATTCAAAGGAACATATACATCCACTATGATTCCTAATTTTTGATCTACTGTAAGGAACTCTTCGTTTGAACAAACCATTTGATTCTCCTCCTTATATTGATAGTAAAGTATTAAACACTTTTAGTCTATACTAAGCTTCAACATCTTGATTTATTCGTTTAAAAGTAAAAATTTGTTCAATCGGGACTTCAAAAACATCAGCGATATCATGCGCCAGTAAAAGTGAAGGGTTGTAGCGATTCCGTTCTAATTGAATGATCGTTTGACGTGAGACCCCTACTTTATCAGCTAACTCCTGTTGGGTCATACGTTGCATTGCTCTGTATACGTGAATACTGGATTCAAAACTACTATTCTTTTTCTTCGGCATAAAGTTCCCACTCCTTATTTAGTAAATTCAATTCTTCTTGTGCTTTTTTTATCGCTCGTTTATCTTTTTCAATTCGTTCTGCTAACTCCTTTAGCTCAATGACTAAATAACGATCTGAAAATACGTAAGAAGTAAACTTTACTACCTCAACAATTACTCCAAGTATCGCTAGGCTAATGATTCCTAAAATCAATAACCACAAGAAGAGTACAATTAAAGTGAAAATTACATTTCCAAACAAAGAAAGATATGTTGCAGGCACCATCATATGTACAATATCTGGCTGTTCAAACCCAGAATCGTAAATCATTTTCCCGAAAAGGGCGAATAATGGAACTACAGCTAGAAGTGGAATCATGTACCATTTTGTTCTCAAAACAAGTTTGCTTCGATCAAAATACCCTAAAAATGGTAACTTCTTTAGGAGGTTTGTTCTTTTTTCTAGATAAAGAACCTTTTTTGTTTTCCTATCAAGAAGTTTCAAAAGATTTTTCTTTTTTAGCTTATATTCTGCATAATCTATTGATTCTTTTACTGATTCAGCCATTTTTTCACTCCTAACTCTTGTGTGTATTAATTGATATGACTTGATTTTTTTTACGACTACTTGCAAGTAGGTTTTTCTTCCAAAGTTCATTCACAATCACTCTATTTTGGTGTTCAGAAAATTTTGTTGTGTCGATAATTAACATTTCTTTGTCTCTGTTTTCTTCGAAAAATTGACGAATAAAACGTCTAATTCTAAATTTTTTCATTTTCACACCACTTCCATTGTCATTGCTTCAACATTACAAGTTTTATAACTGCTTATTCCATCCGCATCTTCGATCGTAAAATGATCTACTTGAAAATTCATTACCACATTTTTTATGTATTCTTTGTCTGTTTTCACTTCACTCATATCATGTTCAAAACTTCCTCCACTAGCTAGATAGATCGAGAAGATCTCTTCTTGGACCAAGCTGCCATCACCAGCAGCTTCTAATCTATCCTTTTTTTTGGTGTACTCTTCACTTGAAATTAACTTGCATTTGTTCTCTTGAGTGATTATTTCGATACATTTTTTGTATTTTAAAGGAAAACTTAGTTTTTCTCTGATTAACCCTACCGAATCATATGCGTAGATATCTATCTCTTTAGAAAAGACGTGCTCATCATATACCAGAGTACGGTTAGCTGAACATTCAATCAAGGTCAGCACTTGTTGTTTTCGGCGCCTACTTCTAAGTTGGTTCCATAAAGTTAGTAGAGATATTAAGATAATTATACTTCCTAGTAGAAACATAATTACGAATCCAAAACTTGGCCCATGTTCTTCAAATTCGACCTCTTCTCCAAAAGTTGGCTTAAGTACAATTGGTTGCGTGTTTCTTGGTCGTAAAATAATGAAATTGTCTTTGTCATTTTGTTCATCCTTCATTTCTTCTCCCCCTACTCGATTTCTTCTAAACACTTTTTGTTTACCAGTTTTAACAGGACGAAATAATTTGCACGTTTTATAGCAACCGTAAACGTAAACTCTAGCAAAGCCGGATATTTTGCTTCTATCATCGCAAAATCTTTGCATGTATGTGACACGCCCGTCTCTCGACACTGGCAATTTCTCAAATCCTTTATAAGTCACGCTGATTGATTTGAGGGGTCGTCCTTAAACCCAATAAAACTATTCAATTGGTTAAAAGATTTCGATACAGTCAATCCGTTATCGATTGACCGCATTAGAACCTTTTGATTTAAATATATTTGCTAAAAAACTAGCAAACAAAAAGTGTTTAGCCTCTCTCTTAGTGCGTCAATTGTTCATAGAATACTAGTATTGATTCCACTTTTCCATCAAAATTATTAAAAATCACATATAGTGCAGCACAGCCAATAACAATAAAACAAACCACTTTAGCATGCACTGGAATGCTAGTTTGCTCAATAGCAGCACATAAAAGTCCGCCTGCTATAACAACTAAATAGATTGCTATCGTCATAATGACTGATAAGAAAAACACGTCACTCAACATTAACCATTTAAAAATGAAATAGCTTACTAATAATATTCCTACAGCTGAAAACACCCACCAAAAAATATCTCTTGCTTTCAGTGTTTTTAACTTATCTACCATAACAAATCCCCCCTAAATGTATTGGTCCATGTTCAAAAACGCTGTAATAACTCAATTTCAACATCATTTTCTAATAACCAATTGATTTCTGTTTCCCAAGCAGCCCCTTTTAGTACTTCTTGATTGTAGATATAGGTCTGAAAGTCTTGTGGAATCACAATTAAACCATAGTCTTTGGTTTCCACTACTAATGCAGTAAATACAGTTTGATCAATGCCACAGTTCCTTTCATGAGAAATCACTCGAACAACATCGCCATGCTTGAAGTCTGCTAGTTCTGTCAACACTTTCCCCTGATTTTTATTCATAGTTTCTGTATACTTTTTCCTATGACTAGCCATCAACTGACTAATAGATTCTAAATTATCCATCAACAGGTTGCTCCTTTGTTTTTCTTTTTGCCATACTTCTGAGAACAATACCTTCTTTCTCTTTTGATCCACCTGTAATACTCCAGTGCTTCATGTTCGTAGTAGCATTTAAGAGCATTACTCATTGGTTCAGGTTTTAAAGCATGAAAATTACTCCAAATACTATCGTCCTTCGCTAATAAAGACTCCTTTTCAGCAGGTCTAACTGCTACGATCTTTCCTTCAGGATCAAAAACTAATTTAATTTGATCATAAATTTTTAAGATCTCAACCTCTTTCCCAAAATCATTGAATTGCTGTACTCCGTTCTCATAGGTCACCATTTGACGGAATGCTTTTCCTTTACAGAGCCTATAAAAATGATGATTGAATAACTGTACCCTGCCACTTTCAACCCGTAAAAGTATTTTTGGTGTAAGTATCATTCTCTGCTTCATAACTTCCTCCTTTCTGACCAAATGACAGGTTAACGGAAAACAAAAAAGGTGTGGTGTATGCTTAAACTGCATACACTACACCTTTGTAATAGCAATTCCCTACATTTCGTATACATCCATTCAAAGAAAAAATAATTTTATCAGAACTTTGGGGGCTTTGATATTATTGAAAGTATTGAATTAATACTGTATTTTTTCTTAGAAAGTTGATATAATACAAAGTTGTAGCACTGCTACGACAAAAGAGTTGTACAGTTCAAGCGTACCTTGAATTGTTTCATCTCCCTCTAGGATTACCAGTCCTATGGAGACGACTCTTTTTTTGTTTCCCGCTAACCTCACACCTAAAATTACTTAGAGTTTGATTAGCTCAATTAAATTTTTTGTAGTTGTTGGAATTAATAAGAATTTTTGTTATAATGAAACTAATAAAGCTTTAACTAGATCACTCTTCTACGGTTTGTTCTAGTTTTTTTTATGCAACAAGTGTAAGTGAAAATGCTACTGCAAGAGATAATAAAGCTTTTATTTTTTCTTTTTTGTTAAAATTCATAATATCCCCTCCTACTGGTTATATAATAGCATATAAAAAAAGCATTATCAACGTTTTTTTATTATAAGTAAAAACCATTTTACTATTATGCCTATTTTAGTTTCAAAAAAGAACAATTTCGCTTTTTATTTATACACTGTTTCGATAGTAATCACTTAGTTTTTTTTAAAGTTGATGTTTTATGTGCTAAAATTAGAGCTTTTTAGAGGAGGAGAATATTTATTGTTTAACTCAAAAATTATTAGAGATATTAGAAAAGAATTTAGAATCTCTCAAGTTGATTTGTATAAAGATATCTTATCTCGTTCTAGTTACTACAAACTTGAAAAAGGAGAAAAAGATATTACTATTGGTGAACTATCTCTCATTTGTGAAAGGCTCAGAATGAGACCATCCGAGTTATTATACAGGACAGACTTTACTCGCCTTGAATCACTCCCATATTGGGAAAATAAGATCAATTTACCTAACCTTACACAAGACAGAGAATTATTTTTTAAGCAGTTTAATATTTACAAAAAAACGAGATTTGATAGTATAGGGGATTACAGCTTATACTTGGGTTTATTAGTATTAGGTATATTAAGCGGACTAATTACAGACTACATGCCTAGCAAAAAACACCTACGTTCTTTAGAAAAAATGTACTCTAACAGAAAAATTTTTTTTGCTATAGACTATGAAGTATTAGGTAATTTAACATTTTTTCTACCACAAATAGACATTAATTTCATGACTTCAAAAATGTTTCCAATTACTCAATCTGAGGGAGAAGTTTATGATCTTTGTGCTCAAAATGCTTTGAAAAATCTTATATCTTCAAGCATTCATGAAAAAAAATACGATCAATGGAAAGTCTATAATGAGTATTTTGACAACCTTCGTAGTATTGAACATTTTAATATCTCGACAACCGTAAATTTAGAAGTGGTTTATCTAGAACATCTAAAAGAATTCTATGAAACAAGAGATATCAACGCATTTCTTGAAGCATCTAAAATAGCGAATTTATTCCTAAAATTAGGATACAAACAAATCCACAAACTTTTGGTTGAAGAAATTAGTAAAATCGCCATCAACGAGAATTTTCAAATACCTAAAGAAATAGCTGTTTATACACAAGCTTACTCAATAAACTAAAAAGACAGTGCCTCTAGTTGATTGAAAGGCACTGTCTTTTTAGTTTATTTTTTCTGCATTTTTAAAGTCAAAATTTGTTCCAAAAGAATATTGTTCAATTTTTTTAAACTCTGTTTTTCTCATAATAACAACTGCTTGTTGAAATAACGGCACTATAGGTTCATCAGTTAAGGGGTTCAGGTATCAGTGGAACGAAACTTTACGGTATAAAGTCGAATGTTTTGGTTCTTCTCTATAATAATGTTTGTTTTTCTAAATTTGGTCTGTCAAAAAGTATACTTTTTGATAAAGTCTTTTCTTATGCAAAACCATGTGTCAAAACCTATGTTTTTCACTTTTGATATGTGTCATAATTATTAATGACATTTTGATATATGAAAGGAGAAAATAAACATGCTTTTTGGCTATGCTAGAGTTTCCACTAAAGAACAAAATTTAGATCGACAAATACAGAAGTTTAATGATTTAGGTATTGAATCTCGTTATATATTTGTCGATAAACAATCAGGTGCTGAGTTTGATCGTCCACAGTATCAACTATTACTTCATATGCTTCGTTCTGGAGATATTGTTTACTTAGACTCTTTAGATCGTTTAGGGAGAAACTATTCTGGTGTAATTGAAGAATGGAAGTATATTACAAGAAAGATAAAAGCAGATATTATTGTTCTAGAAAATTCAGAATTATTTGATAGTAGAAAGTTTAAAACTATGGGGGACATTGGTCTTTTATTAGAAGATCAGTTTTTGAGCATGCTTTCTTATGTAGCAGATCAGGAACGAAAGAAGAGCAAACTGCGTCAAACTGAAGGGATTGAAATTGCAAAATCTGCTGGTACGGTCTTTGGTAGACCTAAATTGGCAATAACAGAAGAATTCAAAAGACAGTATTTTAGTTGGAAAAATGGGGAGCAAACAGCAACTGATACTATAAATAAACTAGAATTGTCCCCAAGCACATTTTATCGTCGAGTAAAAGAGTTCGAACAAGAAATGGCAGGTGACTAAATGCCTGTACAGATAATGAGTAAAGAACAAAAACAGTCTTTTGGATCTTATGCGGGCCTTCCTTCCGATGAACAATTAGTGAAATACTTTCATTTGGACGATTATGACAAATCAATTATTAAAACTTTGCGAAACGATAGTACTAAAATTGGTTTTGCAGTACAGTTAGGGACTGTACGATTTTTAGGAACATTTCTTTCTGATTTAACAAATGTTCCTAATGAAGTAATAGAGTACATGGCAGAGCAGTTGTCTATTGAAAGTCGTATGTTCTCTTACTATACAAGAATTCCTACAATCAAGCAGCATGCACTCATGATTCAGGAACTATACTCTTACAGGCAGTTCCATGACCAAGCCGTTTTAGATTATTTAGAGCAGTGGATATATGAAGGTGCTTGGTATTCTACAGAGCAAACAACTCTTCTTGCTGATCGTTTCTTGAATAAGTGTATAAACGAAAAAATAATTCTCCCAGGTCTTACTACATTCGAACGGTTTATATCGCGCATTATAGACGCTGTAACCAAAGATATAGAGCAAGCAATTGTAAATATTCCTAGTAAGAAGGAAATTGAACGAATCAATCAATTGACGCTGTTTTTTATGGAAGGAAAAACGTCTTTGTTTACAGTAAAGTTGGACGCTTTAAGAGAACCTCTAAAAGAACCGTCTTATTATGAGATTAAACGTGGATTTCAAAGAATAAAAGAATTTGCTTCTTTTTCAGTTGATTTTTGGGATTTCAGCCAGATTCCTAAAGGGAAGATAAAATTATATGCTGAGTATACAGCTAAAGCCAAATCGCAAAGTATTCAGCGTATGCCTGAAAGTAGACGTTTAGCTTACCTAGTTTCATTTATTGCAGAGTATCGATCAGTTGCTATGGACGAATTATTATTAGCATTAGAAAAGTATTTTACTAGTATTATCAACCTTGCAAAGAAAAAGGAACAGCAAGAACGACTCCGATCACTAAAAGATTTGGACAATGCAGCAGCCATGCTGTCTCATATTGTAGAGGATCTGATTGACGAACAAACTCCACCTGAGAAGCTGTTAGATTATGTTTTAGAGCTACGCGAGAAACAAGAGATAGTAGCAGCTGTGTCAAAAGTAAAACGTATTGTGAGTTCGGATAAAGAACCTGTGGCAATCAAAGAATTATTAAACTCATTTTCAAAATTTAAAAGGTTACTTCCGGATATTCTTGCTCATATTCCTTTTTTAGTTAGTGATAAAGATAGTCCAGTAGCTTATATTTGGTCTTTTTTAAGAGATAAAGGAGATCTATTTCTTCGATATCAAGATTTTGAAAAAATACAAGACTATCTGCCAACCAAGTGGCATAATTTTATCGATAAAAATCAAGCATATGCTAATAAAGGAATCATAATTGCTGCTATGGAACTTTTTATAAAAGGCATAAAGACACATACTGTTTATGTCCCTTATAGTCATAGATATAATGATCCATTGCAAAATCTAATACCTAAAAATGTATGGAATGAGCAAAGAAAATCCTTTGTAAATCAGTTAGGTCTTGCAGAGGACGGAGCTATTGCTGTAGAAGATTTTAAAATCAGTTTAGAAATGTCTTATAGAGAAACACTAAAAAACTGGAATAATAGCAACATGGCTAGGATAGAGGAAAAAAATGGACAAACAGAATTGATTATTAGTCCGCTAAAAAGACAAAGTTTATCTAAACCACGTCTTATTGAGGAAATTCATAGAAATCTTCCCATTGTTGACCTTCCTGAAATATTATTAGAGGTAAATCAGCGACTAAGGCTTACAGAGTGTTTTTCACATTTAAATGAAAATCGATCGCGTATGAAAGAGCTGGATATAAGTATCTTAGCAGTGTTATTAGCTGAAGCGTGCAATATAGGGCTGTCACCCGTTGCTAAGAAGAGTACAGAAAGTTTAAAAAATGACCGCTTATCCTACGTCAATCAAAACTATATACGATTAGATACTTTAACAGCAGCCAATAATAAGGTCGTAGACGCCTATCAGAAACTTGCTTTACCTTATATATGGGGAACAGGAGATATGGCTTCAGCGGACGGTATACGCTTTACTACACCAAAGAAATCTCTACATTCAGGACGGAACCCTAAATATTTTGGTCGAGGTAAAGGGATCACATACTATAACTTTCTATCTGATTCCTATGTTGGATTTCATGGTATGGTTATTTCTGGGACGATTAGAGATTCAGTCTATTTGCTTGAAGGACTGTTAAATCAAACAAGTACATTAACACCTAGTCAGATAATGACTGATACTGCTGGATACAGTGATCTTGTATTTGGATTATTTGGAATACTAGGTTTTCAATTTAGCCCCCGAATAGCTAAAGCAAACGAAACAAAAATATGGAGAATAGACAAAAATGCTAATTACAAAATTCTGAACGAACATTCAAAAAATACTATAAATACAACAATTATAGAGCAAGAGTGGGATGATATCTTACGAATTGCAGGTTCTCTAAAATCAGGAACCGTCCAAGCCAGCTATCTTATTCGTGCTCTCCAACATCAAGGAAATCCTACTCCATTGGGGCGTGCATTAATTGAAGTTGGAAAAATATTTAAAACAAAACATCAACTCAGATATCTATCTGATGAAGAATACGCACGAAATATTCTAGAACAACTGAATAAAGGAGAATCTCGCCATAGCTTGTATAGAAAAATATGCTATGGTAAAAATGGACGAATCTATCAAAGCTATTTTGATGGTATGGAAAACCAATTAAACGCTTTAGGACTTGTTGCAAATATAATTATTTATTGGAACACGCTTTATATGGAAAAAGCTATAGAACAACTTCAGGAAGCTAATTCAGAGAACCAAATACAAGAAGAAGTTCTTCAATTCTCTTCCCCTCTAGTATCAGAACACATTAATTTCATGGGGAAATATTCTTTCAAATATAATGAGCAATTAAACGAAGGAGAATTTCGTCCCTTAGGACAATAATCACACAGCTATTTATCTAAAAAAGATAGATAGCTCTTTTTATTGTTCGTGTTTTAACCCCTACCGTAAAATTTCGTTCCATTGTTCCGAGAGAAAACCTCTGTAAAATGAGTAAGTTCTCATAATTAAATTTAGAAACGTTGATTTTATAGGGTTTACAAATTCATGTAAGAAATCTTAGAGTAAAATTTCGTTCCATTGATACGTGAACCCCGATTCATTGGCAAAAAGTGACGTTAAAAAAATGCCAAAAAATATTGAGCAAATCATATTTTTTGGTCACTCATTAAGTGTTGCTGATTATTCCTATTTTCAATCAATCTTTGACTACTACAATATCTATGATAGTGATGTGGATCTTATTTTCTATTACGTAAATTATTCAAAGAATGCTTTTCCTCAGTGTTTAGAGGCGATTACGAAATTGATCAAAAGGTATGGAGAAACGCTAGATAATAAGGATCATGGAAAAAACTTGTTGCATAAGCTTAGTCTTGAATGCAGGCTAAAAGTAAAAGAGATCCAGATTGAGTATGACGAAGAAACCAATCTGATAAAGTCGATACAATGAAAAAAATCAAAAGAGTTAAAAGCACTTATGACATGTTTTTAACTCTTTTTTTCATTTTTATTATTAGTTGTTTGTTACATTCGGATAATGAGTCTAGTCATTTTATCTCTGTTGTTCTCAGCAAGTGACTGCTCAAACTTGTTGACCTGAATACTTTTTTTCTTCAGCAAGTTATCAGAGATCGACAACGGGAATGTTCCTTCTCTCTCCAGTAGAATATTTTCGATGGTATATACTTTCTTTTGGAAGAACGTCAGACGTTCCTGGTCTTTTGCTCTGAAGTATTTATCTTTTGCTTTTCTTGCTGCACGCAAAAGATAGTAAAGAGTGATCGTTTTCTCTTTAAGCAATGTCTCAGTTGGTCGCGACATAAGCTCAAAAATCATTGTTTCGAAGTCGTCGATAATTGGAATGCTATCGACCATTTGATGTGGGCGTTCCTGATTGAAACATACTTCTTCCGGAGAAAAAGTTATGCTGCAGTATGAGCAGGTCAAGTGTTGATCTAGATCCGTTCCGCAGTATTTGCATGTTGCATTTTCCATAATGTATTTCCTCCTTCAGAATAGTTGCTCTCATTCATTTTACACAATTAGCCCAATTAAATCAGCATTTTACTCAATCTCTCCAGCAAAAAAGAAAAATTAACGATAGAATGCCGGTAAAAACAATTACATTTGATTGATACGAGTGGGTTTGAGCTTGATAGGTTTGGATGCTCAATAGTATGATTCCTATTGAAAATAGGACCAGAATACCCTTTGCTGCGCGTACTAGATGGTGCATAAAAAGCAACAGATGATCAGTTTTTTTCATGCTACTTGATCTCCTTTAATTTTATTCTGACTTCCTCTACAGCAATCGGGTCCAAGCTGAGAACATTTTTTAGTAAATCACGACCAGCAAATATAATGCTGCCGGTAAATGTTTCAATGCGATCTTCCCAGCGAATAGTGATGGTTTCTTTTGCTTGATCAGGAAGATACAATCCGTGAAAGACAGTGAGTGTTTTACTAAGATCCATTGAAAATAAATTTGTTGTACCAAGAAGCATACTAATGTCGGTCAAGGGCTCAAAAGAGTAGTAATATTCAGTTTGTACTTCACCATTTACTTTTTTTGCGACTATTAGTTTACCTGGTTCCATAAGAATTCCTCCTAAGTCATGCATGAGACCTTCCCTTCAGACATGTTTTATTTTTTGTTTGATTTGACCGGCAAATACCATAGGAGAAGCAATTTGCAAGGGCGTACAGCTGCACCAATTTATAATTGGCTGCAGGTGTAGGTGTATCTTCCCTTGCAAATGTGAGCGGAGCCTATGGTATAGGCAACGAAGTTGCCGAAAAAGGTCGAACAAAAAATAAACACTGTCTGTGGTTTAAAAGGGCCCCCGATTGGCGCAGCCAAGTGGGGTGAGGGACGACGCAGGCGGCCCTCATAACTAAAGAGCGGTCAGCTGGTGTAACCAGATGATGAAAGAAGTCTAGATAGCGAAGCGTCAAAGGAAGAGAACGAAGGCGAAGCGAACCGAGAGAACGACTGAATCTAGAGTTGTTTCAAGCGCAGCATGAGCCCCAGGGCGAATGCATACCACGAAGTGGGCTCTTGTCGACTTGCGTAACGCACGGCGACTATGATAAGGGCGAGCTGCAAGCACGCCTAAACTCGATCGTTGACGACCTGAAGGGAGTGATCGTGTTTTCTCCGTAAGGAGGGAGTCTCTTTGCATTTGCAAAGAGACTCTTGTTTTAATTCAGCAAGTTTTGAATATTTGGAAATTCATTTTTGGCAAAGCGTAATGCTTCGGGATCTTGCTTCATTTCCTCAGATGAAGGAACCCAACCAAATTTTTGCCCACATATTAGATTGAATTTATCAAGTGTTTCTAGGTCTTTAAACCAAATGTGAATAGTTCCTTTTTTGAACACTTTAAAACGAAGAAATTCGTTTTCTAAATCGCCGTAGTCATTCGCAGTAAAAGTTGTTGGAATATCTGGTTTGATCAGTTTAAACATGGTTATTAGATCGTTCATGTAGTCTTGCATTCCGTGTGTTATATGCTTAAAGTTTTCTTCTAAAGGATGACCATAGCCGAATGATACTGTTTCATAATAAGATGAAGCTTGGTAAGCAGGAATTATTATTTTTGAATTTACCTTGAAGGCGTCATTTGTCTTGAATCCATTGTAGTAGTGAATGTTTTTGCTGTATTCATTTTGGTGATTGCCGGTCATTTTTTTGAACCATTCTACACAACTATCAAGAATTACCTCATATCCATTTGACATTAAAGCAGTGAGCAATAAAAGAACATTTTCTTCCGTGATTTCAAGTTTAGTGGCGGAATCAATTTTATCAGTGATCAAACTTGATCCATGCCGTGTTAATTTTTTGCGGAACTCGTCAGTTTTTAGGATTTTCTCCCAATACTGACTGCGAATGCTTTTTATTTCTTGATTAAGAGTTAGGTCATTTCGTCTATAACTAAACGATCCAAATTTATGCTTTTGTTTCATAATCGACTCAAACATATTGAGTGAATTGTCAAACAGATATTTTTTCTTAAGTAAAGAAATATGTTCATTGTAAGAACTAATAAGAAAGCGGATATCTTTTAAACGCTCTTCAAGATCACGATCAGAAACAATGGTGCTTAGACCTCTTTCTAGTGCTGTCTGAGCAGGTTCAAAGCCTTTAGTAGCTAAAAGTCTGTCATAAATCTTGTGGACATTATCTGTCGCTTTAGTGACTGATACGCGAACTAGGGCGACCTCTTCTTTTGATTCAGGCTTAACATTTTTATGAAAGGTTATTTCTGTTTCGTTGTTTTCAAGTGCTGCTTGTAATGCTGTGCTTGGATTTTGAATGATGTCAGCGCGTATGAGCGCTGAAATGTAGCAACTTTTGTCTACTTGCTTTTGAGCGAGTTCGAATGCTTTTAACAAGTAGTCTTCACTTTTTTCTACGGGTGGATCTAAAAGAATAATGTCAAATTCAATATGTGTGGCAAACGTTAAGAAATCAGTACCGACTACTTCGAATCCTTGATTTTCAAGGTTGTTTGATTTCTCAAAGTCTTTTTCTAATAGGGCATATTCTTCCTTCACTCCATATCGAAATTTCATGGAACTAAGAGCAAGTTCACCTAAATCGGCGTCGGGTATCAAAACTTTGTTGCTACCAGAGTTTAAGTGTTTTAGATCATTGCAAAGTAAATCAAATACAGGGTTTGGGTCTTTGTACCGTTCTCTTTTTAGTCTATCTTTTAGCATGTTATCTCTCCTCATAAAATCTGTTATATAGTCCACCAGTGAGATGTCCGACTTGGATCTGACCGAACTTAACATTTTCCGGTGACGAAAAGTTGATAGTTGCTACAAAAGGAAGCGAAGCATAAATATCGTCTTGTTGGGTTTCCCAATCTTCCTTGTTTTCGCGAACATAGAATAGATTATAAATAGTTCCAGTATCTGTGAGAGTTTTGATTGTATGGTACACAAGACATTTATATTCTTTTTCAAAATCTTCTATCATTTTTGGGGTGTCTTCTTCTAATTCATATTTTTTTACAAATGGACAGGGATTAAGAATTCCTACGCTTGCAAGTTCAGAGCAAAATACAGTTCGATGTAAAAGAAAATCAGAAATCAATTCTTTTTGTATGTCTAGAATAGTCATTCGGTTAATTGCTTCAATTTCTAACTCAGATTCGTTTAAAATTTCTAAGTAATCCATAAAATTCCTCCTATGCGCCTGAGAGGTGTTACTTCAGACATGTTTTATTTTTTGTTTGATTTGACCGGCAAATACCATAGGAGAAGCGATTTGCAAGGGCGTACAGCCGCACCAATTTTAATTGGCTGCAGGTGTAGATGCATTTTCCCTTGCAAATGTGAGCGGAGCCTATGGTATAGGCAACGAAGTTGCCGAAAAAGGTCGAACAAAAAATAAACACTGTCTGTGGTTTGAAAGGGCCCCCGATTGGCGCAGCCAAGTGGGGTGAGGGACGCTGCAGGCGGCCCTCATAACTAAAGAGCGGTCAGCTGGTGTAACCAGGTGATGAAAGAAGTCTAGATAGCGAAGCGTCAAAGGAAGAGAACGAAGGCGAAGCGAACCGAGAGAACGACTGAATCTAGAGTTGTTTCAAGCGCAGCATGAGCCCCAGGGCGAATGCATACCACGGAGTGGGCTCTTGTCGACTTGCGGAACGCACGGCGACTATAATAAGGGCGAGCTGCAAGCACGCCTAAACTCGATCGTTAACGACTTGAAGGGAGTGATCGTGTTTTATCATTAAGAAGAATTCAGAGCCTCTTTAATCATTACAAAGGCTCTGATAAATGATATTAACCTACTCTGATTAATCCGCCACCGCTAGATTGAATTCCAATTGACCCAAATTCGGAATAGTCCGGATAAGTTGTATTTACACAATAGACACATGGGGTTTTATAGGAAAGGTCTTCCTGTTCCATTTCCCACTGATCGGTATTATTAGAAACATACAAAAGGTCGTTTACTAAACCAAATTCGGTGTTAGTTTCGATCACATGATAGACCATAGAATCGTATTCTTTTTCGAAGTCAGAAATAAATTTCTTTTGTTCTTTGGTTAACTCATAGATAGTACCGATAACGCTGGAACCAATCCCTAATATTGAAAGGTTTGTCGGTTCAGATTTGCAGACCGTTCCTGATTGAATAAATTTGTTTATAGCTTCCTCATACAAATCTAATTGGCGCATTCTTTTAATTGCTTCATTTTTGATTTGTTCATTAGTGTTCATTTTGAATTTCTCCTTTAATGATAATCTTTGATGATTTCCACAGTGTAGTAAACTTTCTTTTCTTTTTCTAAAGTGTTAATGAGTTCCCAAGTCAATTCAGAGTTGTAATTTTCTTGTGGTATGTCAGTTTCTGAATAGAGTTTGAAGTCGTCACGTTCAACAAATAGTAAGCAAAGAGAATCTGTATTCGTTTGGTCAATATATTTGATATAGGGAAAACAAAGGGGTGCTTTAATAAAATTTGAAACAAAATTATTACAGAGATATTCAATTATTTCATGATAGTCATTCAAATTCGCTTCTGTGGGAGAGAACTCGTCTGATTCAATGAGTTCGAAATCATAAGAATCTTCATTATCATACGGCTCTTTTTTTCCAAAGTTCATTTCAAAGTATTCAGCAGTTTCACTTTCTTTGTATTTGTAAGCAAAAACTTGAAGTTCATGTTTATCTGTATGAACGCTAGCAATATCTTCACCAATAAAAAATGATTGGGGGTTCCAATTAGTCTCCATTCCTTTTTTATAGTGAAGTCTTCAAATGTAAATGTTTTTTCCATGATATTCTCCTATTCATATTTTTATTTGGGGAAGGAATCACTTGTGAGAGGCGCTTCAACAGCGCCTTTCACGAATAATGAAATCAAGTACGTTTATGTCTACACAACCGCATATTTCTTTTAGGCTTTGGGCAAAAGCAATGTCAATAGGAGTTAGTTGCTTAATTGGTTCTGAACGATATTGAACAACTAGTAACTGCTCTGCCTGATGTCGCAAGGCAATGTTTAAAATCAATTTTTTTACAGATAATTGATGTTCTAGCTTTCCAGTGTAAATGATGTCAGAAGAAAGAATTTGATTGGAATTCGATAATGTAACTAAAACTACGCTGTAAGGTCTGATTTTTGGTGAAAATCTAGAGTCAATTTCATGCAAAATTTGTAGAACGTCAGACGAGGGAACATTCATTTTAGGATTCGCTATTGTACTCAAAGTGACGTTTCATATCCCTTCTTTTTTCAAGTTCTAATTGGCTTTCTGCGTGGTTAACAAAATAACCAACGTCTTCCATGCAAGAAAAATTTTTCTCAAATAGTTCGAGAACATTTTTTTCATGCGCATTATTGGAAAGGAAAGACACAACGTCTTCTTTTTGAATGCGATAAAGAGTGTTTTCTTGTTCTGTGTTTAATAGTTCAGCTTCTTTTAGGAGGCGTAGGTAATAGTCAGGTATCTCATTTCGAATCATTTCGTCAGTCTCGTCTAAGATTTCTTCAAAAGGGATATCTGTTGCGTTAATAAGCATTTCTACAGTAGTATCAGTGTGCCCAAAATAAAGATAGACTAAAGTGCTAGCACTGTTAACATTGATGACAAACTCCCAACCTCCGTTTAATAGTAAGACCAGAGAATCACTCATGGATTTCACCTCCTTCAATAAGAGCGTGGCATTTTCTTTCTCCAAATAATTTACGAATAATTTCAAAAATTTCGTCCTGACTTTTTCCTTTAAAAGATGATTCTGAAATCTTTTTCCAAGAATCAGTCGTGTGAATGATTTGGCTATCCTGATGCTCGTAAGTTCCGAATAATAAGAAATAGGAAAGTTTATCCTCGTCATATCTAGTGACAAAGCAGAGTTCATGTGTTGAATCATAGACACGTAATAGGGTCATTTCTTTAGAAACGAGTTGGATATTCCAGTTGTTTTTAGCAAGTTGGAAGTACTCGTCTGAAAATGCTACTTCCATTAGTCCAATTAGATATTGTTGTTGGTTTGATTTTGTCATTTTCTATTCTCCTTTTAATCCGTTTTTTTCGAATTTTTGAAACTGTGCTAGGACTTCAATGTCCATAATCTTTGGTTTTTTCTGTTTAATAAAGTCATTCCAAACCATTTCAATTGCTTGATGTTCAGAAGGTTTGATAGTACTAGGATTGATTTTTAAATCAAGGCATAAGATCGCTTGGAAAAACCATTTTGGATTTTGAACTTGTAAATCTTTAAGCATAGAATAATAGGTGTTTAAGAGGTTGAGTTCGACACTAGATTCCATAAGCTCAACGATCGTTTTCGATAGGTGTTGTTCATAGTGTTTTTTTGGAACTTTGGTTTCTTCGTAAAGGTAAGTTAAGTCTGAAATAGCTTGAGCCATTTTAGATTGGGGGTAATTTTGAAAACTGGTCATAATAGGTATTAGGCATATGAAGACTCCTCCTGTGCGCCTGAAATGAGTCACTTCAGACATGTTTTATTTTTTGTTTGATTTGACCGGCAAATACCATAGGAGAAACGATTTGCAAGGGCGTACAGCTGCACCAATTTCAATTGGCTGCAGGTGTAGGTGTATCTTCCCTTGCAAATGTAAGTGAAGCCTATGGTATAGGCAACGAAGTTGCCGAAAAAGGTCGAACAAAAAATAAACACTGTCTGTGGTTTAAGAGGGGCCCCGATTAGCGTAGCTAAGTGGGGTGGTAGACGTCGTAGACGGCTGCCATTATAAAAAAGCGTTCGTTTGTGAGCCACAAACGATGAATGATATCAAGATAGCGAAGCGTCAAAGGAAGAGAGCGAAGGCGAAGCGGATCGAGCGAACGACTGTACCTTGAAAGCAGTCAAGCTACAGCATGAGCCCTGGGCGAATGCTAACCAAAAAAAGGCCAAACAAGAGAGTTTTCTTGTTTGGCCTTTCTAAATGATTAATTGATCATTGGCATACAAAAACGCGATCCTACAAGAACTATTTCTTGGTATTATCGCGTTCTAATCTTTCTTTTACTAATTCCTGAATAAATAAAAAATCTTCGTCTGTGGCAATATTGATAAAGCTTTTAGCAGCTGATTTTTTATTTCTGTACTGTCTGCCTTCAGGATTGTTCTGATCGTACTTTTTATTTGCTCTTCGTTTTGCTTCGCTAGTTTTATATTCTGTCATAATACCGCCTTCCTTCGAATTTAGTATATCATAGATAGAAAGAAAAAACAGTATATACTTGCAAAATCTCTTTACAATACAAGTATATACTGGGTATAATATAGAGTATAAGATGATGAGAGGAAGATGTTTATGGATCACGAATTAAGAGAAGAACTTGAACAATGGGAAACACAATTTCATGAGCACACAGAGAACTTGGAAATGGACCTAAAGGAGATTGAGGACTTTGCAGATCAAGATATTTTAGATAGCTTGACGGATTCTCAAAAACAGTTATTGAAGAAAAATCTTGTTCATTTCATAAAGCAAGTAGCATAGAAAGGGGATCAGCTTTGATCCTCTTTGAAAAATATTTGGAGGTAAAAATATGGTAAAAAATAAATTAATTGATTTGAATAACCATTTGTTTGAACAGCTTGAAAGATTGAATGATGATGGGCTCACAGGAGAGCAACTAGATGAAGAAATCAAGAGAGCTCAGGCAATGAAAGGAATAGCTGGCCAAATCATTAATAATGCAAATACAGCGATTCGAGCGAAGGAAGTTTTTTCAGAGCACCGAATTGAAAAAGATATTCCTGAGATGTTGGAGTGATTTTATGCGATATACGAAAGAACAGGGTGAGTATGTAAGAGAAATTGCATTAGGAAGGTACAACTCAGAAATTGCCAGCATTGTTCAATGCAAAATTTGGTACAAATGTCACAGCTGAAGAGATCAGGAGATACAAATCTAATCACAAGATCAGAAGTAACGTGCCAACGAATAAGAAAGGTCTGAGTCGGGGATTATTTACCGAAGAGCAAAAAGATTTTATAAGAGCTAACGCAGCCAAGCGATCTAATAAAGAACTTACTGATTTATTGAATAAGACGTTCGGATCGACTTTTATTACTTCTCAAGTGAAAGCATGGAAAAATAGAAATCATATCGATAGTGGATTAAATGGGTACTTTGAGAAAGGACACGTTCCTATCAACAAAGGGACAAAGGGAATGTTCAATGTGGGCGGAAATAGTGGTTCTTTTAAGAAAGGTGAGACGCCTCTAAATTATAAGCCTGTGGGATCTGAAAGAATTGATCGTGGATGGTTACTGTCTTGTGAAGGTTCAGGATCATGGGACATGGCCAGAAAGATGGCGGCATAAGCACAAAGTGATTTGGGAAAAAGAGAATGGCCCAATCCCTGCTGGACATGTATTAATGTTTTCTGATGGTAACAAAGAAAATATTCGACTCGATAATCTATTGTTGATCACTCAAAATCAGTTACTACAGATGAACCGCAATGGTTGGATAGGTGAAGACCGTGAGATCACTGAGACTGGACTTCTATTGGCGGATCTAGTTAGTCGGTTAGCAGAAAAAAAGAGAAGCAGAAAAAAAGAAAAGTAAAGGAGAGATACTAATGAGGTGGTTAATAGTTGTTTATCCATATAATTCTCGGCTTAGTCAGCATTATTATGTACGATGCAAGCATTGGCCGCAGCGAAGAGACATATCTAAATTAGAAGAATACTTTTGTGGGGGAAATAGATGTAAGACGGGCCTGAAGCTCGTCTTATTTTCATTAAAAAAACCAGTATATACTTGAATATTAACTTTACAATACAAGTATATGCTGGTATAATTAGGATATAAGAAAAGAGGGGGAAATGATAATGAAGAGTAAAGAAAGATTGGTAACTATAGGTGAAATTGCTAAAAGAGCAAAAGAAATGGGGATTCTAGTATTCGATGTTTTTTCGTTGGTGATGGACTTAAACTTGCGGATGATGTGTTTGATCTAAACCTTGAAGAATTGAAAATCGCAGATGCTCAAAATTTTTCTCACGATATTATGGGGATTCAGAATCACATTGACAGGAAGAATAAGTCATTTTCTAACAATTTTTTACCCGCGTTTCTCAAGATAGGATCATTAGAAAGAGACCTATTGAAAGCCTGTAAATACAGGCTTTCGTATTGTTTTAAGGTTGACTTAGAAAAGAGAAGGGAAAATGATATGAAAAAGGAAACTGAAAATACTAATGAGGTCACTAAAGAGATGTTGAATATGTTCAGAAGTATAATCCCAGGCTGTATGGTTGTTGAAGTTCATTATCTACAACGTGACAAATTAACTGGAGATTTTGGTTTTTGGATCTCAGCAGGGTTTCATTACATTCCTTCCGAAAAAGTCATTGCCACTTTAAAGAAAAAAGGCAATTGGGCAATTGGCGAAAGAAGATGCTGCCGGATGTGTAAGGAGATATGCATTAAAACAAGTAGTACAGTAGATTAAATCTCAGGGGATCTGGAAAGGAATAGATGTTATGGAAGTAGTTGAAAATTGTTTAGATAGCACTGTAATTCTTCTTTGCCCTGAAAATATGGGACAAAGAAGAGTCACCATAAAGGTTTTAAATGAAAACAAAGTTCAAACTTTCGTTGAAAGAATGGAATCTAATTTTATAGCTGAAGCTAGAACAAACTGGAAATCAGGTTTCAAATTTGAAAAAAGTTCAAGTTTATCGATGATAAAAAGTATTTCAGATCCTGATTTATTTTTCGAGATACGTGTTATTGATAATTTTGATTTTTGACTGAAGGTGCTATTGAGGATTTATATTAACGAAGGTTTTAAAATATCGAATGAAAGAAGGACATTTCATGAAAAGAAAAGAATTGATTTTAGAAACGGGTCAAGCGAATAGTTTAGAAGAGCTCTATCAGTTGATCGATAAATATGAAAAGCTAAAAGAAAATCCTATTACTGATCAAAACTATAAGATGGATTTCACTGCAAAAACAGTTTCAATTGATTTTCTTGATAAGGAATTTAAAAAGGGCGAGATTGTCGTAGAACATTTGAACAATAGTATCGGTATTACTAAGATAACTTTTTTAGGCCAAGATCCTTGTCGCGAAAGAGGTCAAATGTTAGTTGAAACAGGACGACTCTTAGACAACTCTCCAGAGTCTAGCGAAACAGAATTTTATTGGATCTATAAGATCAAAGATTTATGTGTTGATTACAAAATTTATATAGGGGGGTATTGAGGGTAGGGTATTATAAACGGTTGGCTTTGAGAAAGATATAGGGAAGGAATGAAGGGATTAATTCCCCTCTAAAGACGGT
>NZ_CP021876.1 GCF_002197645.1 Enterococcus wangshanyuanii
GAAGCATAAAATTTCTTTAGTAGTAGGAATTGCAGTGCTTGCAATATTAGCTGTAGGAGGAAAAATATATATGGATAATAAATCATTTAATGATGAAATGGTGGATATTGTACATACACACAAATCGATAGTAGAAAAAGAACTAAGAAGTGAAGATCCTTCTAATAGAATAAAAAAAATTGAGATTGATGACTCTACGATAAAACATAATCCCATGGGGGGCATAATGTTTGAAGGGTTTGTTAATGGTCAAAGAGAGTTATCATTCTCAACAGGATTTAGGAAATATAATATGTCTGATAATGGTGAATATAGTGATATTGAATCTACAGGAATAGATATAACCGCAGAATTGTCTGATTATTTGTCAGGAGGTAGTAGTGGTGACAAGTAATTTCACAGATAAAGACAGAGAAAATATAGCTTGGAAACAGTATTCTGATTATAAAGAAGGTCAATCTGTCAATATTCCGGATAAAGGAACGATTGGATATGTGTCAAAGGTTGTAAATAATAAGGAGACTGGAGAACAGTCCTATATTATTACAGATATACGATTACCTGAAAATCCCACACAAGCGCAATTAGAAAGTGTAAAAAACGTTACGGTTCTTTATAGAGGGTCTACAGCACCTTTTAGTGGAGACGATTGGACGACAGACTGGTTTAAAAATGATATACCTATAGCAAAGCAAATCGTAACAAACGATTTTACAGGACCAACCTCACAATTAAAATCAGCAGCTGAAACGCTTAACCAACAGATGGGACGCTATCCAAATGCTTATTTTGATATATATGGTCATTCTCTAGGATCAATGAATGGCCAATATGCTCTTGCAGAAAGTGATTTTCCTGAGCGTATACGTAGTGCCTATCTATACCAAGGACCAAATATCTATGGTTTATTGACAAAGGAACAAAAGCTACAAGCAGATAAATTGAGAGACCAGGTTTTTAATTATGTAGATTTTCAAGATATGATCCCAATCGGCTATGACCTGAAAGGAATAGGAATCATTATACCAGTAAACTAAAGATGATGTAGGGTTCACAGATCGTCATATGTGGGGCGGGTATCAGTATGATAAAAATGGAAATTTAAATGTACCTGAAGGGAAAATGATCGCAATAAGAACCGCTCAAACAAAGATTTTTATCAATGATCAATTGAATACTTTGAATAAGCTAGCGGCTAAATTGAAAGCAAGTGGTGGCGGATTGTCTTTTCTGAAGAAATCTTTTTAGATAGTCAACGCGTCTTGGCTATTGCTAATGGTGTCTATCAACTAGTGGAACAAGCAATCCAAGATTTATCAAAAGAATATGATTCAATAATTGAAGAAATTGGAGAGTTATGGAATAAAACACTGGATACAGCTAGAAATACGGGAGCACATTTGAATGAAAGTGAAGTTATTGCTGCATTGTCAGCTGGTGGATGTACAAAGCAAACACTAGTCACTCAGCCAGTTAACGATCTTAAAGACAAGCTTTCTGAAATTAAGAATATTGGTGCAGATTATGTTTCGTTAGTGGATCAAATCAAAGCAGGCGTTGCAGAACAGTTGGCAGCTGATCAAGATCTTGCAAGGCAGGTGGCCATATATGACTAAAGATATAGAGAGAGTTAAACTTGAAAAAACATTAGAAACTCTAGAATCAGACTTTCTGAAGAGAAAAAGAACGTATGAAGAACAAAGAAGAGTTGATGTATGGATGTGATCAGACCAATCGACTATTTGATGATCTTGCAGACTCAACGATATACTATTTAAGAAAGTTTGAAGTAGAAGATTATGAATTTAGAAGTGCAATGTCTATTATAGAACAAAACAAAGAAGAGCTAGTAGAAATCAAGCAAAGAGCAAAGAAAGCGTGAATCAGCCTTTGAAGAGCAAAATTATGCCTATCAGAAGCAACGTAATGAGTTAGAAGACAAGATACTTAGCGTTAGGAGTGAATAAAGATGGATCTAGGGGTACTAGTTGGCGGTGCAGCGTTATACATTGCTAAAAGAAAGACAAAAACAAGCAGAGAAAGCAATTATTCAGGCTTCAGTTGCGAGTGCTGCGCTTTCAAAAATGCAGGGGAAAGTAAACAAAATAGAGCAAAGTACAAAAGATACGATGAATGTTACTAAATCAAGTGTCAATAATGTAACAACAGATATGTCTAGTTCCCTTAAAGGTTCCTGGGGAGATAGAGCAAAAGAAAGTTTTGCGAAAAACAGTGAGAAACTAGATAGTATTTAATCAGATGAGTGAGTTGATCTTCCCTAATATAAATAGAAAGAGAGTAAAAATAGGATACCAGATCAAGGTATCTTATTTTTGTAGATAATGTTCAATAGGGTATAGGCAATTGACCGTTTTGTGAACGCTGCTCTTACAAGGTTATTCAGTGTTTAATAGAGTTGCTCAATAAAGAAAAGAAAAACCATCAATTTTTTTGTCTATGGTATAATAAAAAGTAGAAAGTTTATGGCGGTGGCACTTCTTCTAAAAAAGGGGGAGAGGCCTATGTTTTTCATTGTTTTCTTTTTCCCTGGAAAGGGATAAACATTGTCTGTTTATGAAGCGTTGATGTTTGCGATAGCTTTCGCAACATTGATACTGAAGATCAGTAACAAAAACAATAAAAAATAGAACCGTCATAATCTTCAGCATGGATTAACGGTTCTATTTCTATTATTCGGCTGCCGCTTTAAACGGGCTACATAAGAGGGATATGTTGAAGCATATCTCTCTTTTCATTTGTATTATAACATAAATCATACGTATAAACCAAACGTATGATTTATACGTATGAAAATGTATTGATTTAGATAATGTATTACATAGAAACTATCAATCAATTAATTTGAAAGTCGCTTAGAATCGTTCTCTGAAGCACTAAGATCAAGCTTTCGCTTGATTTTATAGACTGTTTCTCTTGATACATGATTTTTTTTAGCGATATGGACCACCGGATCACCAGCTGCAAGCATTGAAACAATATTATGATAGATAATTTGTTTTTGTGGATCGGGAGAATCTTCAGTATAAACGGTTGGCCGTCCTTTGTAGATTCCTTTTGCTTTAGCTGCTGCAATTCCTTGTCGTTGTCGGTCTCTAATTTTTTCACGTTCATTTTGAGCAATATAGCTGAGTAGAGATAAAAACATATCAAACATGGCTTTGTCTAGTAAATTATTGCCGGTGTTGAAATTTAAAAATGGTGCGTCTAAGAAGTTTACTTCTATATTATTGTTTCTGAAATAAAGAACTGTTTCTTTGATGTCGTCGTAATCTCTTCCCAAGCGATCAAGAGAGTCAAAAAAGAGAATATCCCCTTCCCTGGCGTAACTTAATAATTTTTGGAACTCTGGTCTGTTTGTATTCTTTCCACTGATCTTTTCTTGGAAGATTTTTTCAACTTGGAGTTTTTCCATTTCAATAATTTGCCGATCAAAATTTTGATCGATCGATGAGACACGAATATAACCAATTTTAGTCATTTTTTTCTCCTTTTTGAAACTGAATAATAGGCATGTATAATGGACAGTCGTAAATAGTGTAACATAGCGTTTTTAGGAAGTCCATTTTAAGTATACTCAAAAATGACAATAAATAATGTTTCTTTAATTAAAACAATAAATATTGTCTAATAGTAGTAGACAATATTTATTGTTTTTCGGAGGTGAGAAAGTAAAGTGATCAATTTAACAGAATTAGAAATAATGACGTTTCCTGAAGCAAGTGAACGATGGAATCGAGAGCGGACGTATGTCTTTCAAAAATATTTTAGTTCTCAAGATAAATTCCTACCAGGATCAGTTGATGTCATTGGGAATGGTAAAGGAACTTGGATCATTACGAAAGAAGGAATGGAACATTTAACGGGTCAAACCGAGAAGGAAGCAAATACAGGCTTATGGCGTGTAATCGTAGAGTTTGATTTCAGGATATTAGAGGAACACAGCTGCGACTCTGAAGGAGAAGCAAAAAGTCTTCTTAAAACGTTAACTAGAAAAGAATTAATGAAACGATCACCGGAGCTGCTTGATAAAGTTGAGTTCTCCTACTTAGATAAGCAGAAGCGAAATTATGGTGTTAGGATTGCTGGTAATACACTAATCTATTCAAAAAAGGTCAGCAAGAAATAAAAAATTGGAGGAGTAGAAAATGGCAAGAAAAGCATATGATCAATGGAAAATAGAACATACTCAATTTAATCGATCAGAAGTATTCTATGTAGAATGCGATTGTGGTGAATTAGCCCAAAGTGCCTTTCCAAAGAACTATTTTGAATGTTCAGAATGTGGGAAAAGATACGCACTGCATTATGGTGATTATGTTGAAATTGAGCAAAAAAAATGAGAGCGATGGAACTATTAACTATCCTGTCAGTCGATTTTCAGCATGATGTTGTCCAGGACATCAAGGTGGAACTTCAGAACAAAATAGCTCCAATTGGCAAAGTAGAGCAGCAAGAAGGTTGCCTGGTATTAATGGCCACTGATGGGAACATGAAACCGTTGACAACTAAAGAGATAGTGACAACTTTGATGTTAAACAAATCACTGCAACTGGTTAAAAAGGCTGAAATTAGTGAACCAATATACGGTTGTAGGGTTGTTGATCGTTCGCTAATATTGTAAACTAAATCTAACGGACTAGCTTAATGCGTCAGACTGGAGGAACGAGTGGAGAAAATCCCACCACAGTTACCGAAAACTTATTTTGTTCGGAGCGGTTATTTCAAAGGTTGGTTGAAAATTGATCCTAATTGGACGAAAAAAGAATTTAAAGCAGTGAAAGAGTATCTAAGTTCTAAAGAAGAAAAGATTAAAAAATAAATTAAAATTTTATAGACCACTAAGTTAGTTCGCGTGTAGAGAAGATTTTTTCATTCTAAAAAACAAAAAAGAGTATGGCTCCTATGTCAATACTCCGAACAAAAAAAGGCGAAAGAATTGCTTAATGCTCATTAAAAATAATAAATAAAAGAGACGTGTGAACCAATGCCTCTAAATTAGACGGCACATTTCTCTACTGATCAAAAGAAGACGCACTTAAATAACCCCTTCAATCGTCTTTTTTTGAAAAAAGGGGACGTTACTAAGCAACAAGAGAAATTCGATCTGTATTGTACCAACGAATGTAACTGTCAATGCCAACGATGGCTTCCTCAAGTGTTTTAAAGGATTGGAAATTCACATATTCGCGTTTCAAAATAGAGTGGAAGCTCTCTATTCTTGCGTTGTCCCCTGGACAACCTTTTCTTGAATAAGAATGCTTTATTTTTTTATTCGTTAATGTCTGATTAAATAAGTCGCTTGTGTATTGGCTTCCCATGTCGCTGTGTACTATTTCTATTCCTTGTGCCTGTAAATTTACTTTTTCTAGCACGCTTGTTGCTAATTCTTTCGTCATGTGGGCACCAACTTTATGAGCAATAACCCGACGGGTTTCTGGATGATAGAGACTGGCTAAATACGCCCACTTTCCTCTCACTGGAATATACGTGATATCCGTTAAAAGAACCTTAGACCAATCACTCTTTTTTCTGATTAGATTAGGTAATTGAGCGACTTCAGTATAAGATTTAGGTTTTTTCATTTTCTTTATCATCCGAGAGTGAATCCCTAATTCACGCATTAAACGATAAATTAGGTAACGACTGACAGGGATATTCAGTTCTTCTTTAAAATATTTTGTCATTCTTGGATATCCATACATCGGATAGGCTAACCAGGATTTCAATACCTTTTCTTTTATCTGTTGGCGTCTGCGCATTCGATCGCTAGGCATCCAGTTTAAATACGCATAATAGGTGGTTCTTGGGATTTTAAGAACCCTTAAAATACGAGTAATGCGGTGCTTTGCTTCTAAATTGACACGAACGACTCGTAAGACAGTCGCTCGTCCTTTGGCCATCAACTCTTTGCCAAAAGCACCGCCGCTCGCTTTAAAATAGCATTTTCTTCTTTCAAGCGTTTATTTTCTTTTAGCAATTCTTGCTCTTTTATTGAAAGAACATTTCGATCCAATGGATCTGCCTGCCGTATCCATTTCGTAAGTGTAGAGACACTTACATTGTATTCTTTCGATAGTGAGTTCGCAGACCGACCGGTCTGACTTAATGAAATCATGGATTCTCTAAACTCTTTTGAATATCTTGTAGCTGTGTTTTTTGTCTGCATAATAAAAACTCCTTTAATAGATTATAGCGAACAACTTGTCCGTATTTCTAGTATAGGAGCCTAAATCTCTTAAACGCAATCCCGTTCAACAATTGGTAAAAAAGGTTCAATCAACAGAAACACCCGAAGATGATATTCATGTTGCTTGGTATGTCATTTCGGGATCAGGATCACGTATAGAAGAGGCAGAAATTGCCTTTATTAAATGGTTGCAAGAGAAAAAAGTACCTGTGATTATTGTTCTAACAAAATCTTATGATTTAAATGAAGCAATTTTATTAAAAGATCAAATTGAACAACTGCTTTCAATAGTAAAAGGAGTAGTTATAGTGCTTGCAAAAGAGACAGAGACACAATCAGTTTTTGGGATTGAAGACTTAATTCAGACAACTGTCAATTGTTTACCAGAAGGACTACAGGCGTCTTTTATTCATTCACAAGAAGCTTCGATTGGTGTCAAACATAAAGAAGCTATTAAGATTGTAACTACTACGATGGCAGCTAATTTTGGAACAGGGTTTACTCCAGTACCAGGAACAGATGCTCCTATAATGATGACCTCTCAGTCAGTGATGATCACGAAAATAACATCAATTTATGGTATCGATATTGATAAGCAAAAAATTGAAACGGCGCTTGCGGGAATGTTAGGTGTTTATACGGCAATGATTTCTGGAAAAGCAATTGCTGGGGGTATTGCTAAAATGGTACCCGGAATTGGTACTATTGGTGGTGGATTGATTTCTGGCGGAGTAGGAATGGTTATCACTGGAGCATTAGGATTTGCTTATATAGAATTAATGGAATTAGTTTTGAAAGGACAAGTAGATTTAAGTACGATCACACCAGATGCGCTAACAGATGTTTTAGTGGAGTTACTACCTAAATATTTACCAAACAATCAATAGAAGCAATTCAATATTTTTTGTTTGTAAGTTAGAAAGAAACGTTTAAAGGAAGGGAAAAAATGAATAGAGATTGGCAAAAATTGAAAAAATCTTCAAATCAAATTCCTACGAATGAATCATTACTTCCCTACATTTTGGAAGTACTAAAAAATGGCGAAGAAGTAACAAATCAAGTGGTCATTAAAAGAGTGAACGAGTTTTTAAAAATTCCAGAATCAATCTCGGCAATCAAATATCCCAAATATCCAGACAGTGAGGGTATATTGACGAACAGGTTTAGTTTTGCATTGAGTACATTATACAAGGCTAAGGCAATTGAACGTCCCAACCGAGGTATTTATAAGATTACTGAAGAAGGCTTATCTTTGTTAAACCAATTTGGGGAGAATTTAACGAAGAAAATAGTAGAACAACAACCGTCTTATAAAGAATATATGGAGGAACTAGCAGTTAGAAACGAGCGTTCAGGGAATAGATTAATTTTAAAAAATGACTCTAAGACAATAAATAATGAAGTTGAGGCGCTCATTACTACTCAAAATAATGAAGTAGCTATTGAACTTTTGGATAAAGTACGCTTAGTAGAACCTTATTTCTTCGAGAAACTTGTAGTTGATTTACTTGTTTCAATGGGTTACAGTGGCGAAAATGGTGAGGCAAAAGTAACAAGTCGAACAAATGATGGTGGGATCGATGGCATTATAAATCAAGATCCTTTAGGAACAAGTACTGTATATATTCAAGCAAAAAGATATAAAGAATCGAATACAGTCAGCCGTCCAGATATTCAGTCTTTTTATGGGGCACTTGCAGGAGTTAATGCAGATAGAGGGGTTTTTATTACAACGTCTAAATTTTCTATCGGAGCACAAGAATTTGCAAAAAAATCAAGGAATTGTTCTAATTGATGGAATAAAGCTTACAGAATTAATGATGCAGTACAGCGTCGGTATTGAGGAAGCAAAAGTTTATAAACAGTTTCGCATTATAACGACTATTTTGAAGAGAATACTTGAAGGAATTTTAAAAATAATTATTATACCGCAGCAGCATGCAATAAGTGCATGTTGTTTTTTTTGTCTTCAAGGAAAATATCTCATGCTAGACAAGGGGAACGTAAGTTTGTATACTGTTTGTATTAAATCATTCGAAAAAGGTGAGGTTAATGAAATTTGACTACGAAAAAGAACCAAGCAGAGATATCCTTTGTATCGACTGTAAATCATTTTATTCTAGTGTAGAATGTGTGGAAACGTGGTCTACACCCTCTTAAAACGATGCTAATTGTAATGAGCGGTGCAGAAAATGCTGGAGGCTTAGTGTTAGCGGCCTCTCCCCTCGCAAAAAAAGTATTAGGAATATCCAATGTGACTCGCTCAAACGAAGTGCCTTATCACAAGGATTTATTGATTGTCCCTCCCCGTATGTCCTATTATATGGCTAAAAAATGTAGAGATCAATCAGATTTATAAATCGTTTGTTGCAGATGATGATCACGCTGTTTTTAGCGTTGATGAATCGTTTCTTGATGTGACCAATTCTCTTAAATTATTTGGCTGTAAAAATGCGTATGAAATGGCTCAGTTGATCCAGCACAAAGTAAAGGATCAAACAGGCATTTATGTAACGGTAGGAATTGGGGAAAATCCGCTTTTGGCGAAGCTTGCTTTAGATAACGACGCAAAGCATAGCAAGGACTTTATCGCAGAGTGGCGTTATGAGAACGTGCAGGAAAAAGTTTGGGGTATCCACCCTATGACTGAGTTTTGCGGTATCGGTAATCGCACCAGTTAGGAGACTTAATTGGTTGGGAATTAGGACTATCAAAGAAATTACTGAAGCCGATCCCTACCGATTAAAACGAGAATTTGGTGTAATGGGTTTACAGCTGTATGCACATGCTCATGGGATCGATCGCAGTTTTTTAGGTCAACGAAAACCAGCTGCTAAAATGGATAAATCTATAGGCAATAGCCAGGTACTCCCTAGAGATTATACTCGACAAGATCAGTTAGAACTCGTGTTAAGAGAAATCGCTGATCAAGTTGCTACCAGGTTTACGCAGCAGTCACTTAAAAACGGGCTGTGTCGCTGTATCAGTGGGCTACTCTAAAGGATATATTGACAAGCAAGGAAGATCAGGATGGCGAAAACAAATGAAAATACAGCTCTCTAATAATACAAGGATCCTATCGGAATATGTCATTCAGTTATTCCGGTCTGAATACAACGGCCAAGATGTACGACACGTTGGTATCTCGTACTCAAAATTAGAAAAAACGGACTCCCTTCAGTTGGATTTATTTTCAGATCCTGAAGAAGAATTTAGTGAGCAGCGCTTAGACTTTTTAATCGATGCTATCCGGAAGAAATATGGCTTTAAATCGCTAATACATGCCTCTTCCCTGCTTGACGGAGCGACGGCCGTTTCAAGATCAGGTTTAATTTCGGGTCATGCTGGAGGAAATGTCGGGGTGCAATCATGAAACGGACTAAGAAGGAGTTTTTTGACTACAATGAATATCGTGATCGTGGGATGGCGTATAAATGGGATACAGCATTTGCTATAGGTGAGCTTCAAGAAGGAATTAAGGAGTCTTCTGCAGAATCAAGTAGAGATTTAGAACGTCTCCCCCAACAGGACAGAAAATATATTGAATACTGCCTAGAACGTTCGATGAAGCATAACAAGATACTAGAGGTACAATTGAACGAATTGGATGAATTAGGACGTGTAAAGGAGCCTATATGGGGAAATTTTAGAGGTTTTTGTGATCTGGATGTTCTTTTGATTGGTGATCAATATGTAGATTATGGAAATATCCGATATATCAAGATACACGACTTTAGGAAATGGTTAGCTGATCCGGAAGATGCCAATACCTCCCCTTTTGAAGATCAGTATACAGAGACTAAAATCTCTGAACAAGTAAAGATAGATGCTGCATTTACGGAATATTTTACTGACAATGAATGGATTGAATAAGAGGTTTAAGTTTAGAAAAAGCCACTTTCTATAAAAATAGAAGTGGCTTTTTTTATATAATTCAAAGATATTTGCTGATATTCAGTTGGTTAGATTCAATTATAAGAGTAACTTAACTACATTTCTACAGAACAATACACCTCCATAGACTATTTTTTTAAAAAAATAGTTTTGTGGCTTTACGTTTTTATTGATATAGTGTATAATCACATTATCAAAGTTAATAACAATCATACTAACGTTAACAATAACATTAATGCTAATATGTTTGTTAGCAATCATATTAGCATTAGAAAGGGAGAGATTTATGGAGGATATTTTAAAAAAAATAAAATGGATTGTTGGTTCGGAACTAACGACGTATGAGATTGAGCGACAAACTGGTATTTCGCGAGCTACCATAGCAAACATGAGAAAGAAAAAAGATACATATGACTATTCAAAAATGTCATTACAAAATGCAATAACTTTGAGTAAATATTATGACTCGATACGAGAATCTTCTCAAATCTTCCAGGATCAAGGTGGATTTATCTCTTTTACAACTTCTTTGGATCGATGGCTTACTAAGGCAGCAAGCATGGAGAATGAATCTGATGAAATGAGAATTATCATTACGAAGCTTAAGGACCTGACACTAAAAGATATGGATTTACTACAAGATTTATACAGTTTGTACAAAGATTCAATTGTTAGAGACAGCAGTACTAATTCAGATAATAAGGAGTGATACAATGAATAACGAAGAATCAATGATTCCCGTCTATAACGCAAAAACAATCGCACCGAGCACCAACAAAGGTGGCGTGCTTAAAACAACAATAGCGGTTAATGCAGCTGGATATTTGGCTAAACAAAACAATAAAATCCAACCTTGGAGGAAAAATAAAGTACTTTTGATCGATATCGATAGTCAAGGAAATGTATCGTTATCTTTTGGTTTAAATCCTGATAGGTATGAAAATTCAATTTATGATGTTTTAGTAAATAATTTATCTCCAGAAAAAGCAATTGTTTCAGTTCATGAAAATATTGATATTTTACCTGCAAATGATGACATGGCTTTTTTTGAGTTAGATGTTTTAACCAGTACAACCCCACCGGAGGTTGTTAAAAATAATGAAAAAACAATAGAAATCATAAGAAAGACAATTGCTTCATTGAAAGAATTGAAGAAAAGATCTAAAAAAGAAAATCTTGATCAATTTACTGATTTAGTTGCACAAATTGAAAAAGACATACAACAACAACTAACAGAATTAACCAACATGTTATCCCAAGATAACAAGAGAGTAGGGGATTTCTATACACTTCTAAGAACTGCTATAGAGCCTTTGAAACAGAAATATGATTTTATAATTATTGATACGCCTCCACAATTAGGTGTAACAGCAGCGAATGTGTTTACGGCAGTTGATGATGTATTGATTCCTTTTCACCCTGAAAAGTACTCATTTAGAAGTATGATTAAGACGATTAGAGCTATTGATAATTGGAAGGAATCCAATCCAGCTCTTACAATAAAAGCGATAATACCTGTTAAAGTAAAGGAAAAAACAATTACTCATTCTGTTTTCTTAGAAAACTCAGAACAGATTATTACTAGCAGTGACCCAATCGAAATAACAAAAACATATATTCCTGAATCAATTAAACCAGCTGAAGCAATAGCGAAGTATAACTTACCTTTTGAACTAATTGATGAAAAAGATTTGAAAACAAAAAAAGATAAGGAGCAGGTTCTTCCAATTCAGAATATTTTTGATAAGCTGTTTGAAGAACTTGGCTACTAATTTAAGGAGTTGAAACTTTCATGGCCAGACAGTCAAATAGTAACAGGAAGGGTTTCAGCCCACAGAACTTATTAGCAGGTCTAGATACAGAGCTGGATAATGATATCTCCCCTACTGACAAGCCTTCAGATAATGATGAATTAAAGGAAACAATAGATGATCAATCAAAAAATGATATGGATAAAAAAGAAAAAGACGATAACCTTACTGATCTCAATAGCTTAACTGAAGAACAAATATCGGAAAACAATGCTGATACAGTGGAAGAATTAGATCATGAGAATGAAGCTCGTACAGATAAAATACAATCACAAAGACCTTCTGAAACGACCAATATCGAAGAACCAACGAGACCATCGTTAGATGACTTAGTGAACAAAGTTGAGTCCAAAAAAGCCCAAGAGAATGTCTATTTACATGAAGATGTTAAGGATGATTTAGAGGTATTTGGAAAGCTTATTGGGAAAAATAACGGTGGGAAATCTTTTGTTGTTGAGACCGCCCTGCTAGAATATTTTGAACGAAATAGTGACTATTTAGAAATTGCTCGGAGTAAATATGGTAAGAAAAAGAAGAGATAAAATACGATAGACCCAAGGAATGTAAAGTTCTTAGGGTCTTTTTTTCACTAGCATAAACATTAGCGTACATATTCTCAACGTCAATCACATTAACGTTATCGATATTGACTATAATAATGTAGTTGTTAATATTAATGTTATTGTTAACGTTAATATTAATGCTAGCAACAGTAATATCATTAATAAGGATAATTATAACGTTGATAACAATATAGTTAATGTTATTGTCATTGAAAATATAAATGATAGTGATAACAATAATGACAATATTATCCATAGCGTTTAATCGTTAAACGAATAAAACATAATAAAAGATAATCACTTTACGATTATTCGGAAACGTGGTATCATTAGTCAGTATAAAAACGACTAAAATGACATACGAACAAACGAAATTTTAATTAAGTTCAGTATTTACAAAATATATGAACTAGGTTAATGTATATTCGAACAATAAAAAAAAGAGACCTAAAATTAATTTGATTGGAGTCAAACTAATTTTTAGAAATCACATACCCAAACTATGTGTTCCACTTGTCTCAATTTGTGTAAGTATATAAGTGTTTTAACCGGCACTTTTATTGATATTATTATACCAAATTTTGACAAAAAATACAATAGATTTAGGCTTATTTGTTGCGCAAAAATGGCTATTTTGCTAGTTTTTGGTAATAAATTTATTAAATCCAGTATTCGTGAGGACACAAGGGTTACTTTGTGTCCTCTTTTTTTGGAAAGGAAACCAAAATGAGCGTACTGAAGCAAGACCTAAATCTTATTTATGCTGCCATTCTAAAGGGTGGATTAAGACAATATAAATATAAAAATAGCAACTTGCGCTCATTTGTTCAGCAACCAGAGGGAAAAAAGGGTGCTATATTTGGTTTCCGATCAAAAGAAGCAATGAATATGGCTCGTGGTGTAGTGTTAACCTCTGAAGAAGCTCTTTGGGAAAATGAAAACTCGTTTACTCATTGGACGCCAAACGTGTTTAGATATGGTACCTACACAGACGATCGTAGACTCTTTGTAACAGGGCACAAGGATCAAAACTTAAAACAGATAAACACGTTCATGATCGATATCGATGTGAAAATTGGCCAATCATGCTCCGGCCAAGATATTATGGATCGCAGCATGGACTTAGGGTTTATACCCACTATGATTTTGGAAACTCCAGGAGGTTACCAGGTATATTATGTGCTGGAAAATCCCTGGTTTATTTCGAGTGCAAATGGCTATAACTCAGTAAAAATTGCAAGAAACGTTTCGAATAATTTAAGACGATATTTCGCTGAAGAACTGCCGGTTGATATGGGCTGTAATCATTTTGGAATCGCTCGAATACCTAGACACGACAACATTTTACAGTACAATCCTGAAATGACTTATGATATGCAAACTTTGATTGACTGGTCATTTAAATACTCAGCAGATAACCAAATTGACATAGAAAGACCTAAGCTATTTCTGTTGCCTAAAAAAAGTAAGCAAAAGGATGCAGCTTGGGTTGATCAGCTGCTTAATAACACACAAATCGAAGGAGATAAGGGTCTACTAGGACGTAATAGTGCTATTTTCACGATGGCATTGGCTTATTATTCTTCCGGAGAATCACTAGAAAATTGTTACGACGATATGGATCAATTCAACACTAATTTAGGCAATAAAGCTTTGAAAGATTCTGAAGTTAGACGTGCGGTTGAATCAGCATACTCAGGAAGATATCACCAAGCAGAACAAGAAAAAATCGATTTACTTATCGAAAGTTGGGGTGCAGAGAAGGCTTCTAAGGCTCCATTTAGCAAAAGAAAAGGGGACAGTGGGTATAGAAGTCACCCAAGTACCTGGTATAAATTCAAAAAAGATCGATCAGAGAGAAAATACTCTCACAAACATGAGTGGAAAGCTGATTTGTTGGCTTTTTTGAAGGAAAAAAGTTATACGTATAAACCGTATTTCGTGACGACCAAAAGAGAAATTACTGAAGAACTGAAGATCCCTAGTCGATCATTGGACAAAGTACTTAAAGAGTTGCAGCAAGAAGGACGTATTTTTTTCACTGTGAAAGCTGGTAGAGGTGGTGGAATTAGGATGGCTACAAGAAATGCCTTGATCCAAACAATACTGCACGTAAAAAAAGAAGTACAAGCAGCATATGTAGAGTCCATTTTAAGCGTCTTTCCCTGGGCAGGTAACTTAGTTAATCAATATTTTAACCAACCAAAAAGCAGAGAAAAACGCTATATACAGCTGGAATTAGGAGGCTTGGACACAGGTTAAAATAAAACGCGCAAATTGCCTATTACTTTATATCTATGATACGTTTTCTTCTTGTGGTACGATTATGTCTGTTCTTTCTGTATTTGTTGTTTATGATTTTGTTAGTGCTATTTATTTTACTCATAAAAATTAAAGGTTTAGAGGATGTGACAAGACGGGTTCCTATTTAATGTATCTGTAAGTAGCTCTATGGTATTTTTTATGTTTGAATGTAATTACCCATTGTTAGTGTATTAAGAAAACTATTATTATTTGAGGAGAAATTAAATGGAAAATGTTGTCAATATTTTTGATGAAGAGAAACAAATTATTCTGATTGGTACTAATCATGTGGAACAAAGTAGTGTTGAACTTGTTCAACAAATAATTGAGCAGGAGCAGCCGGATACAGTTTGTATAGAGTTGGATGAAAAACGTTTTGAAAAATACACTCAGCCTAAAATGTGGGCGGAGATGGACATTATTAAAGTTATAAAATCAGGAAAATTACCTGTGCTGTTTTTCGAAGTTTTGTATTCTGCATTTCAACGGAAATTGGCTTCAAATGTTGGTACCAAAGCAGGTGGAGAAATGTCTCAGGCAATTACTAGTGCGAATAAAATCGATGCGAAAATAGAACTAATTGATCGAGATTCTCAAATTACATTTAAACGTTTGTGGCGGAACCTTTCATTTTGGCAAAAGCCGAAGTTATTCGGTGCATTTGGAAACGAATTTGACATGGCTGAACAGGATAATTTAGCTGATTTACTAGAGTCTGAAAATTTTGAGAATGTATTTGTTAACATACGAGAAAAGTTTCCTAGTGTATATAAAGATATGATTAGTGACAGAGATCAGTATATGGCAAGCAGACTCACTGATTCAAAAGGGAAAAAGATTGTTGCGGTTGTCGGTAGAGCACACTTAGAAGGGATAAAAAATAATTTTGGTAATAGAATTAACATTTCTGAGTTGAACACAATCCCACCTAAAAGACTGAGCAGTAAAGTTTTAGAATGGGTATTTCCAATGTTAATAATTGCATTATTAGGTGTGTCATTTTTATCTGGTACTACGGTTGGTATTCAACAGTTAATCCGATGGTTTATGTGGAATGGTGGATTAGCAGCACTTTTTACATTACTAGCTTTAGGTCATCCATTAACTATATTGACTGCATTAATTACAGCACCTATAGGAGCGTTAAGTCCTGTTCTTTCTGTTGGTGTTTTTACTGCTATTGTTGAAGCTACTGTAAGAAAGCCACGTGTTAATGATTTTTTAAAAGTTCAAGATGATTTAAAGAAAATTTCTACGGTTTATAAAAATAGAGTTTTAAGGGTTATTTTAGTGTTCTTTTTTGCTAATATTGGTGGAGCAATAGGCAATATTGTTGGTGGATTAGACATTATAAAAAGTTTATTAAATTGAGGGGATATGTTATGAAAAAGAGTATTTCAATAATTATAACTATTTTTTTAGGCAGTTTGTTAGTTGGTTGTAGTAAGGAAAATCAAAAAAATTCAACGGATTATCAAGTTATGAAAAGGGCGGAAGCTACTGAACTGTTATCTGTGGATATTTCTTTAGCAACTGATACAGTTAGCCATACTGCATTGTATAATACGTATGAAGGGTTATATCGGTTAGGAAGTTCAAACGAAGTGATCCCTGCAGGTGCAACCAAACTACCACAAGTTAGTGAAGATGGACGAAAGTATACAATCGAATTGAATAAAAAATCTAAATGGTCTGATGACAAGCCTGTAACAGCAAAAGATTATGTTTTTTCTTGGCAAAGAACAATTGATCCTCAAACAGAATCACAATATGCACAACTATTTTCAAACATAAAAAACGCAAAAAAAATTATGACTAAAGAATTAAAACCTACCGAATTGGGAATTAAAGCTATTGACGATTATAAGTTAGAGATAGAACTAGAATCAGCAACGCCCTACTTTCAAAATCTTTTAGCATTTCCTAATTTTTTTCCACAGCGAGAAGATATAGTAAAAAAATATGGTTCTGAGTATGCTACAACCTCGCAAAAAGCTGTTTATAACGGTGCTTTCACTTTAACTAATTATGATGCAAGTTCAGGTGGAGCAACAAAGTGGACATATAAAAAAAATCAGAACTATTGGGATAGATCAAAAGTTAAACTTGATAAAATTGAAAACACAGTGGTTAAAGATGCAGGAACTGCCTTTGCTATGTATGAGTCAGGAAAACTAGATGAAACTTATCTTTTAGGAGAGTATGTAAATCAAAATAAAGGTGAAAAAGAAGTGATAACCATTTTGAAACCTTCAACATACTATTTACAATTTAATATGATTGATAAAGATTCTTTTTTGTCAAACAAAGAAGTTAGACAAGCAATGTCCAGTATTACAAACAGAAAAGAAATAGTTGAAAATGTATTAAATAATGGCTCAAGAGAAGCGATCTCATTTGTACCTAAAGGCGTATATTATAATCCTGATACTGGAGAAGATTTCTCTGAAACATATGAGCCCAAAATGGAATATAATGTTAAAAATGGAGTAGACACTTGGAACAAGGTTTTTAACAATCAAAAAATGGAAATTAAATTATTAATCCCTGATGATGACGGAATAAAAAAAGTAGCAGAGTATTTACAAGAGTCGGGGTTCACGTATCAATGGAACGAAATTTTACTCTAAGATTTCTTACATGAATTTGTAAACCCTATAAAATCAACGTTTCTAAATTTAATTATGAGAACTTACTCATTTTACAGAGGTTTTCTCTCGGAACAATGGAACGAAATTTTACGGTAGGGGTTAAAACACGAACAATAAAAAGAGCTATCTATCTTTTTTAGATAAATAGCTGTGTGATTATTGTCCTAAGGGACGAAATTCTCCTTCGTTTAATTGCTCATTATATTTGAAAGAATATTTCCCCATGAAATTAATGTGTTCTGATACTAGAGGGGAAGAGAATTGAAGAACTTCTTCTTGTATTTGGTTCTCTGAATTAGCTTCCTGAAGTTGTTCTATAGCTTTTTCCATATAAAGCGTGTTCCAATAAATAATTATATTTGCAACAAGTCCTAAAGCGTTTAATTGGTTTTCCATACCATCAAAATAGCTTTGATAGATTCGTCCATTTTTACCATAGCATATTTTTCTATACAAGCTATGGCGAGATTCTCCTTTATTCAGTTGTTCTAGAATATTTCGTGCGTATTCTTCATCAGATAGATATCTGAGTTGATGTTTTGTTTTAAATATTTTTCCAACTTCAATTAATGCACGCCCCAATGGAGTAGGATTTCCTTGATGTTGGAGAGCACGAATAAGATAGCTGGCTTGGACGGTTCCTGATTTTAGAGAACCTGCAATTCGTAAGATATCATCCCACTCTTGCTCTATAATTGTTGTATTTATAGTATTTTTTGAATGTTCGTTCAGAATTTTGTAATTAGCATTTTTGTCTATTCTCCATATTTTTGTTTCGTTTGCTTTAGCTATTCGGGGGCTAAATTGAAAACCTAGTATTCCAAATAATCCAAATACAAGATCACTGTATCCAGCAGTATCAGTCATTATCTGACTAGGTGTTAATGTACTTGTTTGATTTAACAGTCCTTCAAGCAAATAGACTGAATCTCTAATCGTCCCAGAAATAACCATACCATGAAATCCAACATAGGAATCAGATAGAAAGTTATAGTATGTGATCCCTTTACCTCGACCAAAATATTTAGGGTTCCGTCCTGAATGTAGAGATTTCTTTGGTGTAGTAAAGCGTATACCGTCCGCTGAAGCCATATCTCCTGTTCCCCATATATAAGGTAAAGCAAGTTTCTGATAGGCGTCTACGACCTTATTATTGGCTGCTGTTAAAGTATCTAATCGTATATAGTTTTGATTGACGTAGGATAAGCGGTCATTTTTTAAACTTTCTGTACTCTTCTTAGCAACGGGTGACAGCCCTATATTGCACGCTTCAGCTAATAACACTGCTAAGATACTTATATCCAGCTCTTTCATACGCGATCGATTTTCATTTAAATGTGAAAAACACTCTGTAAGCCTTAGTCGCTGATTTACCTCTAATAATATTTCAGGAAGGTCAACAATGGGAAGATTTCTATGAATTTCCTCAATAAGACGTGGTTTAGATAAACTTTGTCTTTTTAGCGGACTAATAATCAATTCTGTTTGTCCATTTTTTTCCTCTATCCTAGCCATGTTGCTATTATTCCAGTTTTTTAGTGTTTCTCTATAAGACATTTCTAAACTGATTTTAAAATCTTCTACAGCAATAGCTCCGTCCTCTGCAAGACCTAACTGATTTACAAAGGATTTTCTTTGCTCATTCCATACATTTTTAGGTATTAGATTTTGCAATGGATCATTATATCTATGACTATAAGGGACATAAACAGTATGTGTCTTTATGCCTTTTATAAAAAGTTCCATAGCAGCAATTATGATTCCTTTATTAGCATATGCTTGATTTTTATCGATAAAATTATGCCACTTGGTTGGCAGATAGTCTTGTATTTTTTCAAAATCTTGATATCGAAGAAATAGATCTCCTTTATCTCTTAAAAAAGACCAAATATAAGCTACTGGACTATCTTTATCACTAACTAAAAAAGGAATATGAGCAAGAATATCCGGAAGTAACCTTTTAAATTTTGAAAATGAGTTTAATAATTCTTTGATTGCCACAGGTTCTTTATCCGAACTCACAATACGTTTTACTTTTGACACAGCTGCTACTATCTCTTGTTTCTCGCGTAGCTCTAAAACATAATCTAACAGCTTCTCAGGTGGAGTTTGTTCGTCAATCAGATCCTCTACAATATGAGACAGCATGGCTGCTGCATTGTCCAAATCTTTTAGTGATCGGAGTCGTTCTTGCTGTTCCTTTTTCTTTGCAAGGTTGATAATACTAGTAAAATACTTTTCTAATGCTAATAATAATTCGTCCATAGCAACTGATCGATACTCTGCAATAAATGAAACTAGGTAAGCTAAACGTCTACTTTCAGGCATACGCTGAATACTTTGCGATTTGGCTTTAGCTGTATACTCAGCATATAATTTTATCTTCCCTTTAGGAATCTGGCTGAAATCCCAAAAATCAACTGAAAAAGAAGCAAATTCTTTTATTCTTTGAAATCCACGTTTAATCTCATAATAAGACGGTTCTTTTAGAGGTTCTCTTAAAGCGTCCAACTTTACTGTAAACAAAGACGTTTTTCCTTCCATAAAAAACAGCGTCAATTGATTGATTCGTTCAATTTCCTTCTTACTAGGAATATTTACAATTGCTTGCTCTATATCTTTGGTTACAGCGTCTATAATGCGCGATATAAACCGTTCGAATGTAGTAAGACCTGGGAGAATTATTTTTTCGTTTATACACTTATTCAAGAAACGATCAGCAAGAAGAGTTGTTTGCTCTGTAGAATACCAAGCACCTTCATATATCCACTGCTCTAAATAATCTAAAACGGCTTGGTCATGGAACTGCCTGTAAGAGTATAGTTCCTGAATCATGAGTGCATGCTGCTTGATTGTAGGAATTCTTGTATAGTAAGAGAACATACGACTTTCAATAGACAACTGCTCTGCCATGTACTCTATTACTTCATTAGGAACATTTGTTAAATCAGAAAGAAATGTTCCTAAAAATCGTACAGTCCCTAACTGTACTGCAAAACCAATTTTAGTACTATCGTTTCGCAAAGTTTTAATAATTGATTTGTCATAATCGTCCAAATGAAAGTATTTCACTAATTGTTCATCGGAAGGAAGGCCCGCATAAGATCCAAAAGACTGTTTTTGTTCTTTACTCATTATCTGTACAGGCATTTAGTCACCTGCCATTTCTTGTTCGAACTCTTTTACTCGACGATAAAATGTGCTTGGGGACAATTCTAGTTTATTTATAGTATCAGTTGCTGTTTGCTCCCCATTTTTCCAACTAAAATACTGTCTTTTGAATTCTTCTGTTATTGCCAATTTAGGTCTACCAAAGACCGTACCAGCAGATTTTGCAATTTCAATCCCTTCAGTTTGACGCAGTTTGCTCTTCTTTCGTTCCTGATCTGCTACATAAGAAAGCATGCTCAAAAACTGATCTTCTAATAAAAGACCAATGTCCCCCATAGTTTTAAACTTTCTACTATCAAATAATTCTGAATTTTCTAGAACAATAATATCTGCTTTTATCTTTCTTGTAATATACTTCCATTCTTCAATTACACCAGAATAGTTTCTCCCTAAACGATCTAAAGAGTCTAAGTAAACAATATCTCCAGAACGAAGCATATGAAGTAATAGTTGATACTGTGGACGATCAAACTCAGCACCTGATTGTTTATCGACAAATATATAACGAGATTCAATACCTAAATCATTAAACTTCTGTATTTGTCGATCTAAATTTTGTTCTTTAGTGGAAACTCTAGCATAGCCAAAAAGCATGTTTATTTTCTCCTTTCATATATCAAAATGTCATTAATAATTATGACACATATCAAAAGTGAAAAACATAGGTTTTGACACATGGTTTTGCATAAGAAAAGACTTTATCAAAAAGTATACTTTTTGACAGACCAAATTTAGAAAAACAAACATTATTATAGAGAAGAACCAAAACATTCGACTTTATACCGTAAAGTTTCGTTCCACTGATACCTGAACCCCTTAACTGATGAACCTATAGTGCCGTTATTTCAACAAGCAGTTGTTATTATGAGAAAAACAGAGTTTAAAAAAATTGAACAATATTCTTTTGGAACAAATTTTGACTTTAAAAATGCAGAAAAAATAAACTAAAAAGACAGTGCCTTTCAATCAACTAGAGGCACTGTCTTTTTAGTTTATTGAGTAAGCTTGTGTATAAACAGCTATTTCTTTAGGTATTTGAAAATTCTCGTTGATGGCGATTTTACTAATTTCTTCAACCAAAAGTTTGTGGATTTGTTTGTATCCTAATTTTAGGAATAAATTCGCTATTTTAGATGCTTCAAGAAATGCGTTGATATCTCTTGTTTCATAGAATTCTTTTAGATGTTCTAGATAAACCACTTCTAAATTTACGGTTGTCGAGATATTAAAATGTTCAATACTACGAAGGTTGTCAAAATACTCATTATAGACTTTCCATTGATCGTATTTTTTTTCATGAATGCTTGAAGATATAAGATTTTTCAAAGCATTTTGAGCACAAAGATCATAAACTTCTCCCTCAGATTGAGTAATTGGAAACATTTTTGAAGTCATGAAATTAATGTCTATTTGTGGTAGAAAAAATGTTAAATTACCTAATACTTCATAGTCTATAGCAAAAAAAATTTTTCTGTTAGAGTACATTTTTTCTAAAGAACGTAGGTGTTTTTTGCTAGGCATGTAGTCTGTAATTAGTCCGCTTAATATACCTAATACTAATAAACCCAAGTATAAGCTGTAATCCCCTATACTATCAAATCTCGTTTTTTTGTAAATATTAAACTGCTTAAAAAATAATTCTCTGTCTTGTGTAAGGTTAGGTAAATTGATCTTATTTTCCCAATATGGGAGTGATTCAAGGCGAGTAAAGTCTGTCCTGTATAATAACTCGGATGGTCTCATTCTGAGCCTTTCACAAATGAGAGATAGTTCACCAATAGTAATATCTTTTTCTCCTTTTTCAAGTTTGTAGTAACTAGAACGAGATAAGATATCTTTATACAAATCAACTTGAGAGATTCTAAATTCTTTTCTAATATCTCTAATAATTTTTGAGTTAAACAATAAATATTCTCCTCCTCTAAAAAGCTCTAATTTTAGCACATAAAACATCAACTTTAAAAAAAACTAAGTGATTACTATCGAAACAGTGTATAAATAAAAAGCGAAATTGTTCTTTTTTGAAACTAAAATAGGCATAATAGTAAAATGGTTTTTACTTATAATAAAAAAACGTTGATAATGCTTTTTTTATATGCTATTATATAACCAGTAGGAGGGGATATTATGAATTTTAACAAAAAAGAAAAAATAAAAGCTTTATTATCTCTTGCAGTAGCATTTTCACTTACACTTGTTGCATAAAAAAAACTAGAACAAACCGTAGAAGAGTGATCTAGTTAAAGCTTTATTAGTTTCATTATAACAAAAATTCTTATTAATTCCAACAACTACAAAAAATTTAATTGAGCTAATCAAACTCTAAGTAATTTTAGGTGTGAGGTTAGCGGGAAACAAAAAAAGAGTCGTCTCCATAGGACTGGTAATCCTAGAGGGAGATGAAACAATTCAAGGTACGCTTGAACTGTACAACTCTTTTGTCGTAGCAGTGCTACAACTTTGTATTATATCAACTTTCTAAGAAAAAATACAGTATTAATTCAATACTTTCAATAATATCAAAGCCCCCAAAGTTCTGATAAAATTATTTTTTCTTTGAATGGATGTATACGAAATGTAGGGAATTGCTATTACAAAGGTGTAGTGTATGCAGTTTAAGCATACACCACACCTTTTTTGTTTTCCGTTAACCTGTCATTTGGTCAGAAAGGAGGAAGTTATGAAGCAGAGAATGATACTTACACCAAAAATACTTTTACGGGTTGAAAGTGGCAGGGTACAGTTATTCAATCATCATTTTTATAGGCTCTGTAAAGGAAAAGCATTCCGTCAAATGGTGACCTATGAGAACGGAGTACAGCAATTCAATGATTTTGGGAAAGAGGTTGAGATCTTAAAAATTTATGATCAAATTAAATTAGTTTTTGATCCTGAAGGAAAGATCGTAGCAGTTAGACCTGCTGAAAAGGAGTCTTTATTAGCGAAGGACGATAGTATTTGGAGTAATTTTCATGCTTTAAAACCTGAACCAATGAGTAATGCTCTTAAATGCTACTACGAACATGAAGCACTGGAGTATTACAGGTGGATCAAAAGAGAAAGAAGGTATTGTTCTCAGAAGTATGGCAAAAAGAAAAACAAAGGAGCAACCTGTTGATGGATAATTTAGAATCTATTAGTCAGTTGATGGCTAGTCATAGGAAAAAGTATACAGAAACTATGAATAAAAATCAGGGGAAAGTGTTGACAGAACTAGCAGACTTCAAGCATGGCGATGTTGTTCGAGTGATTTCTCATGAAAGGAACTGTGGCATTGATCAAACTGTATTTACTGCATTAGTAGTGGAAACCAAAGACTATGGTTTAATTGTGATTCCACAAGACTTTCAGACCTATATCTACAATCAAGAAGTACTAAAAGGGGCTGCTTGGGAAACAGAAATCAATTGGTTATTAGAAAATGATGTTGAAATTGAGTTATTACAGCGTTTTTGAACATGGACCAATACATTTAGGGGGGATTTGTTATGGTAGATAAGTTAAAAACACTGAAAGCAAGAGATATTTTTTGGTGGGTGTTTTCAGCTGTAGGAATATTATTAGTAAGCTATTTCATTTTTAAATGGTTAATGTTGAGTGACGTGTTTTTCTTATCAGTCATTATGACGATAGCAATCTATTTAGTTGTTATAGCAGGCGGACTTTTATGTGCTGCTATTGAGCAAACTAGCATTCCAGTGCATGCTAAAGTGGTTTGTTTTATTGTTATTGGCTGTGCTGCACTATATGTGATTTTTAATAATTTTGATGGAAAAGTGGAATCAATACTAGTATTCTATGAACAATTGACGCACTAAGAGAGAGGCTAAACACTTTTTGTTTGCTAGTTTTTTAGCAAATATATTTAAATCAAAAGGTTCTAATGCGGTCAATCGATAACGGATTGACTGTATCGAAATCTTTTAACCAATTGAATAGTTTTATTGGGTTTAAGGACGACCCCTCAAATCAATCAGCGTGACTTATAAAGGATTTGAGAAATTGCCAGTGTCGAGAGACGGGCGTGTCACATACATGCAAAGATTTTGCGATGATAGAAGCAAAATATCCGGCTTTGCTAGAGTTTACGTTTACGGTTGCTATAAAACGTGCAAATTATTTCGTCCTGTTAAAACTGGTAAACAAAAAGTGTTTAGAAGAAATCGAGTAGGGGGAGAAGAAATGAAGGATGAACAAAATGACAAAGACAATTTCATTATTTTACGACCAAGAAACACGCAACCAATTGTACTTAAGCCAACTTTTGGAGAAGAGGTCGAATTTGAAGAACATGGGCCAAGTTTTGGATTCGTAATTATGTTTCTACTAGGAAGTATAATTATCTTAATATCTCTACTAACTTTATGGAACCAACTTAGAAGTAGGCGCCGAAAACAACAAGTGCTGACCTTGATTGAATGTTCAGCTAACCGTACTCTGGTATATGATGAGCACGTCTTTTCTAAAGAGATAGATATCTACGCATATGATTCGGTAGGGTTAATCAGAGAAAAACTAAGTTTTCCTTTAAAATACAAAAAATGTATCGAAATAATCACTCAAGAGAACAAATGCAAGTTAATTTCAAGTGAAGAGTACACCAAAAAAAAGGATAGATTAGAAGCTGCTGGTGATGGCAGCTTGGTCCAAGAAGAGATCTTCTCGATCTATCTAGCTAGTGGAGGAAGTTTTGAACATGATATGAGTGAAGTGAAAACAGACAAAGAATACATAAAAAATGTGGTAATGAATTTTCAAGTAGATCATTTTACGATCGAAGATGCGGATGGAATAAGCAGTTATAAAACTTGTAATGTTGAAGCAATGACAATGGAAGTGGTGTGAAAATGAAAAAATTTAGAATTAGACGTTTTATTCGTCAATTTTTCGAAGAAAACAGAGACAAAGAAATGTTAATTATCGACACAACAAAATTTTCTGAACACCAAAATAGAGTGATTGTGAATGAACTTTGGAAGAAAAACCTACTTGCAAGTAGTCGTAAAAAAAATCAAGTCATATCAATTAATACACACAAGAGTTAGGAGTGAAAAAATGGCTGAATCAGTAAAAGAATCAATAGATTATGCAGAATATAAGCTAAAAAAGAAAAATCTTTTGAAACTTCTTGATAGGAAAACAAAAAAGGTTCTTTATCTAGAAAAAAGAACAAACCTCCTAAAGAAGTTACCATTTTTAGGGTATTTTGATCGAAGCAAACTTGTTTTGAGAACAAAATGGTACATGATTCCACTTCTAGCTGTAGTTCCATTATTCGCCCTTTTCGGGAAAATGATTTACGATTCTGGGTTTGAACAGCCAGATATTGTACATATGATGGTGCCTGCAACATATCTTTCTTTGTTTGGAAATGTAATTTTCACTTTAATTGTACTCTTCTTGTGGTTATTGATTTTAGGAATCATTAGCCTAGCGATACTTGGAGTAATTGTTGAGGTAGTAAAGTTTACTTCTTACGTATTTTCAGATCGTTATTTAGTCATTGAGCTAAAGGAGTTAGCAGAACGAATTGAAAAAGATAAACGAGCGATAAAAAAAGCACAAGAAGAATTGAATTTACTAAATAAGGAGTGGGAACTTTATGCCGAAGAAAAAGAATAGTAGTTTTGAATCCAGTATTCACGTATACAGAGCAATGCAACGTATGACCCAACAGGAGTTAGCTGATAAAGTAGGGGTCTCACGTCAAACGATCATTCAATTAGAACGGAATCGCTACAACCCTTCACTTTTACTGGCGCATGATATCGCTGATGTTTTTGAAGTCCCGATTGAACAAATTTTTACTTTTAAACGAATAAATCAAGATGTTGAAGCTTAGTATAGACTAAAAGTGTTTAATACTTTACTATCAATATAAGGAGGAGAATCAAATGGTTTGTTCAAACGAAGAGTTCCTTACAGTAGATCAAAAATTAGGAATCATAGTGGATGTATATGTTCCTTTGAATCATAGAGAAACAAATTTAGAACCAAACGAAAAAATCGCATTATTCAAAATTCAAGCGAGCAAAAATAAAAGAAGAAAACCTTACAAATGGAATTGGAGATAAATTTTTGACCAGGTCAGACTTTTTTCGAGGATGTGAAAAAATGAAGCAAATAAAAGTGTTGGGTTCGTTACTTATTGCAATTGTTTTGTCACTCATAAATTTTGATCAATTATTTATACTCATTGTTTTATCAGGTGTTTATGCCTTGTTCAAGGCGATGGATCTGTATTATGAATATTCAAACTGAGAAGAAATTGGAGGATTTAAAAATGGAAAAGTTAAGTAAAAAAACGAAATTAATAATTACAAGTGTTGGGGTTATCGCAGCACTAGCAGTTGGTGGTAGTGTTTATGCTAGTAACCAGTCAAAACAAAAACTAGATGAAGCTCAAAAAGTAATCACAACAAAAACAACAGGGCTTACGGATCTAGAAGTAAAGATCAACAAACTGTTTGACGATAAGGACAATAATTTCCTAGCAAAGAATGTTACTAAAGATCAGGTAAAGACACTACGTGAAGAATTTGATCGTCTATCGATCGGGAAACAAACAGAGAAAGTAGATTTAAAAGAGTACAACAAGGAAGCTGGAGACACCGAAAAAGCTTTAAAGGCACTGGAAAAGAAAGTTGATGCTCAAACAGCGATTAACCAATTATTTAAGCAAGAGAAAGAAAATGCGGCATTGAATGGATCTGTTGTAAAAAAAGATTTATCAATTGTAGACGATCTTAAAAAGGAAACAGTAGAATCGACAAAAAAGGAGTATTACAAAAAAGACTCTAAAACGGCTTATGACAAAGCAATCAATGATTTGATTGTAAATGCAGAAAATCAAGTAAAGCAAATTGAGACTGCAAAACAAGCCGTCAGCAAAATATTTAAAGAAAATAAAGTGATTTCAACTGACCATAAACTTTATGATACAGCTAAAACAGAGACAGATAAGATTAAAAATGCAAAAGCTAAAAAATCTCTAAATGATCAACTGTCTAAGGTCAAAACAGACATTGAGAAAAAAGCAGAAGAGTCAAAAAAACAGTCTGAAGCGAAAGAAGCCGCTTCAGCTGATTCGATGCAACAACCACAAAATGGTGTTACTAGTCCTGGAACCGTTGAAGCAGCACAAGAACAAGTTCAAACAGATCAAGGTGCAGCAACTACAGATTATACAGGTGACGGTGCTGCGACAGATACAGGTGGTTATGTGCCGCAAGGAGGAACAGACACAGGATATCAGCAGCCACAATACCAAGCGCCACCTGCTGAACAAGCCCCTCAAACACCACCAACAGGAGGCCAATCTACACCACCTGGAGATAATGGGGGGAGTAATACAATTCATTTAAAACCAGAAGATATTCAAGGTTCAGAAAATAATAACCATGGAGGAACTAATGAGTGGTGGGGATTTGAATAAATAGAACATAGATTAAAGGAAGTCACGTAAGTATATATGCTTACGTGACTTTTTTATGTGAAAGAGAGGAAATGAACATGAAAATGATTCGATCACCTGCGAAGTGAAAAGGTCAACTCAACCAACTAAAAAACAATTTTATAAAAAGGAGAACTTATGAAAATCAATAAAGTATTTAGTAAATGCGCAACAGTTTTAACAACAGCGATGGTGTTAGGCCAAGTAGCGTTAACGCCTATCCAAGCATTAGCAACAGAAGGAACACCAAGTACAGAAGATACCAGTTCCAAAGAAACGATAGAATCTACCACCGAAGAAACAAGTTCAGCGACAGCTGAATCAACAGAAGAGAATGAATCAACCCAAGAAGTACAAATTCCAGAAGTTACAATCGCTCCACCTATAAATAATGCGATTGATAATTTTTTAGCCTCGCAGCCACTAGTTTCTAGCGGTTTTACAGCTGATGGGGATCAAATCACATTTAATCAACGAATGAACTCTTTGTTTAGAGAGATTGGAAATAGTACTGGTAAGTTGACAAAATATTATAGCTCAACAGCCTATATTTCAACACCATATATTGATATTGTTGGTGAGGACAATGGAGCTGTATGGTGTATCAAACCTGACAGTCCATTTCCTGTAAATGTTGAGTATGCGAAAAGCATTTACAATGACGAAGGTGTTGTAAATATCTTATACTATGCCGTAAAAAATGGCTGGGATCAACCAAATGAAAATTACGTAGATGTTTTCGTAGCGCTAAATGCATATTTAGGACACTCATATCAAGGAGTAGATCTAAATATGCCAGTATTTACTTCAGATCCTAATGTTGCTTTCTTGCTTCAAAAAGCGAAAGATAAAGATGCGCCAACTGGTAATTTCTCTATCAAAAATAAAATTCAAACAGCTGGATTCGATCGAAATACAAAAAAACAAATTACTGATTGGTATACACCTGAAACAGATGGACAGAATGTGACATATGATATTCCAACGAACGATTTTGACAAAGAAGTAACAGTGGAATTAGACAATGGACAAACTTTCAGTAGTCAATCAGGTACCAAAACAATTCCGGCAAACGTTAAGTTTCGTCTTATTGCACCAGCTAACTATACCAAAAAATTAAATTTTACAATTAATACAAACTATAAAAAATTAGCAGCATTACTATTTGAACCTCTCAATGCTAATGCTCAATCTGTAGTTAAGCCTGGTGGTATGAAAGATCCGTTAAAAGAAGAAAACGTACAAGCGACATTTTTCGCTCGACAAGGAAAGTTCAAGTTGAAAAAGACTTCAGAAATCAGCAATCTTCCAATGAGTGAAGTTGGTTTCAAGGTAACCATGTCAACTGGTGAAGTATTAGAACTTGAATCAAATGAAAACGGGGAAACGCCTGAAAGTAAAGACTTTGATTTTGGCACAACGGGTGAAGTAACCGAAGTAAAAACACCTGCCGGTTATGTAAAATTAGCAAGTCCAATCAAATTTACGATTGAAGCAGGGACAACGATTGAAGTTGCGATTGAAAACAAGATCCAAAAAGGAAAATTTACTTTCCAAAAATTTGAAGAGGTGTATAATCCTCAAGCGACATGGGATGCAGGGAAACCAATGTATGACAGAAACCCAGCGGCCAATCGTGAGTTTGACCTTGTTCGAGTAAATGATCACACGTTACCTGATGGCAAGACCATTGTAGATAAGGCAGGCGAAGTAGTCGATCATATTGTGACAGATAAAGACGGGAACGGTAGTTCAAATGTGGAATTGTTTATCGGTAGCCAAAATAAATACAAATTAGTGGAAACAAATACTCCTGAAAATTACCGTGATCCTTCTGATATTCAAACAGAGTTCTCTATTCCTTATGGAAACAACACGGAGAAATTAGTCTTGTTTGACCAGGGCGAAATCGACAATGAATTAAAAACAGTGAATCTAACATTCAACAAAAAGAATGCCTTAGATTTAGCAGGATTGAACTTAACAGGTGCTCAATTCTTGGTTCAAGGCTTAACAAATGATGTGAAATTCATGTTTACAACAGAATCTACTTCTACTTTACTAAAATTATTGGCAGATAAAGGAACAGCTACTTATTCATTTACGGAAGTAAAACGTCCAGATGGATTTGACCTAGTACCAGGAACAACAGATACACGAATTGTGACTGTCACTGAAGGAAAAGACATGACCATTGATTGGGAAAACATGCCAAAAGCACAAAAAGTTGGTATTTCAACTCAAGCACATACTGGTGACGGCAGCTCTCAAACGTTTGTATGGGGTGAGGATGCAACATTCTACGATGACAGCAACCTTACACATGAAAACATTCCAAACGGTACTAAACGGAAAAAAGAAGTGAAACTTCATGCAGATTATGAAGATGGAACATCAGCGATTGTTTGGAGATCCGGTGTGGTTGATTATACAGTAGTAGATAAAGAAATGACTGAACGTGCAATCGCAGAATATGACTACAAAAAAGATCCCAAAGCAACACCAAACACTCGCTGGTACTTCTCTGAAGACGGTTATGATAAGGATGGTAAAAAAGATACTGAGCATAACCCTGACGGAAAAGATGCCAAACAAGATATTCGACCAGTTCTAAAAGAAACACCTAAAACACCAGCTACACCAAGTACACCGGCAAAAAGAGGAACACTACCTAGTACCGGTGAAACGATTCAAGCAACATTCGCCCTCATTGGTTTGATGATCACAGCGATTGTTGGTTTTTTCTTTGTTTCAAAGAAAGCAGAAAACGAATTAGTATAAAATAATGATAGCTAAGCGGTGAACTTTTCAGTAAGTTTATCGCTTTTTTATTTTCAGGGAGAGGAATATATGGAGACAAAAAAATTGTTTCTAATGGAGAGTGATACCCTTTTAGACTATCGCAGTAAAGTTAGAAAACTAAGATTTATAAACATAAAACACAATGAAATCATTAAATTAGCAGGGAATCAGGTACTTACGGCGGACAACATTGTTGAGATTGAAACAATTGTATTGATCAAATTAGGAAAGTCAGTTGAAATTCCTCTTAAAAAAGGATCTGGTACATTTCAATATGTTCATACCAGGTATGGCCGTAAGAAAGAAAAGATTGCTCGTTTTGAAGTAGATCCTGCTTATTTTGTGACAGAGGCGATGATTAAGATTGAATTCGGCTCAAACAAAGCTAAATCCCCTTTTAAACAAAAAATACAGTTGGAGGTGAACACCACATGAAGACAGCAGAGACAGGAAATCAAGTAATAGAACGTATTTCTTTTTTAGAAAAATCTAATCACCAATACCACTGTTTATTAGAACAGAAAAAAATAGATTGTCAGCTGTTAGAAGAAGAAAATCGGCAAATGAAGCGACAAATTGATTTATTAAAACGGGAATTATCCCGATTAAAGGCACCTAACTATTTGGTAGCAATCTAAGGAGGATCATACTTTTGAAAAAAGCAGTTACTTTATTTTCAGTACTACTCATTTTTTCTAGCACCTTTCCTATCATGAGTTTTGCGGAAGAGATCAATCAGGAAATAACAATAGGGAGCAACAAACCTATTGAAGTGCCGGAAGAAACAAGTACAAGCGGATCAGCGACACAAGAGTCGTTTAGTCAACCAGAAACGTCGACAACGCAGGAATTGGCACAGGAAAGCCAAACAACGGATAGAACGGAATCAAGCAATGAAACCACTCCTTCAGAAATACCTGTCCAAGTAGAACCAACAGAAACACCACAAGGGGCACCAACGGAAGAAGTTCATGAGGTAATGCCGGCAGAACCAGTTGTAAATGAAGCTGTTGTAACGGTGGAACCGTCAGCGCTTCATTTTGACAAGGACGCTACGACAGAAGCGTTTATCGCTCGAATTGGTGAACCCGCTCGTAAAATAGGACAAGAAACGAATTTATTTGCTTCAGTAATGATCGCCCAAGCCATTTTAGAATCAGGATCAGGTGGCAGCCAATTAAGCCAGGAACCGTATAATAATTTATTTGGGATCAAAGGAGAATTTGAAGGTCAGTCTGTGACCCTACCGACGTTGGAAGACGACGGATCAGGAAACTACTATTCTACTAATGCACCATTCCGAGTATACCCAGGTCCAGAAGAATCGTTAAGAGATTATTCTAAGCTATTTACAGACGGTGTAGATTGGAATCCAACTATTTACAAAGGAGCTTGGAAAAGCGAAGCAGGAAGCTATCAGAACGCTACACAAGCCCTTACGGGTGTGTATGCGACAGATACTCTTTACAACCAAAAATTGAATGGGTTGATAGAAACCTATAGTGCGACACGTTTCCTTATAATCGTGTGAACGAGAAAAAGGAGAATTAACTACAAAAAGGTTAATTACAACTAACTACTTGATAATTGGAATGAAAGCCGTCATGTTGGCTGAAACAATTAATCTGATACTTCTACATGCCTGAAATAGTAACAGATATGCAAGGTATGAAGCTAGATAAAGTCGGTAGAATATTTCCTAAGTGAAGGTTTTTATCCATTCATAAGGAAATAGATATACCGGGATGCTATAAATTTTCTATGGTGAGAATGTAATAAAAAAATTACTGACGAACTTACGAATGTACGGGTCTAAATTTCGATATATATGAAAGTATATAGTTGCGTGCGCAACGAACAATACCGAAAAGTAAGAGTTGTAAGTATGAAATTTGGGATAAGGAACAATGACCTTATAAATTGTTCAGGCTTATAGTAAGCACCTAAGGAAAAATGTAAAGCTAGAGTAGTTGGAACGTGGAAAGCGAAAAACATGTATAAAACGACTGTTATCGGCATGGTGGATATAAGACAACAAGTCAAAAATCCTTAATTTTCGTGAGAGTAAGGGCACAGTACCTATGAAGCGGGTAATGACCGTGGAGGGATAGCCCTAAGACTTTTTCGTAATAAATAGATACTAGTTAAATGAAACTCACAGAATCTGGTAAGAAGATGAGACTATCAATGATAGGAGAGAGACTTCATCAGTGAGTACAAAAAGTTTGCGTTATTCAGAATATTACAATATGCAGTCAACATTTGATTGGCTGTACCAAAGAAGCCAAAATAAATGCACAAAAGGGTTAAATTTATATGAAATCATCACGTCTGAAAATAATATACTACTAGCATACCGAATGATAAAAACGAATACTGGATCACGTACCGCAGGAGTTGACGGTATAACAATATCTGATTTCAAAATAAAAGATACACAAAAATTTATCAAAGAAATCAGAGAAGCGTTAACCAACTTCCAACCTCAAGTGGTAAGACGAGTTGAAATACCTAAAGCCAATGGAAAGAAGCGTCCATTAGGAATTCCGACTATGAGAGATAGGATAATACAACAAATGTTCAAGCAAGTAATGGAGCCAATTTGTGAGGCACAATTCTTTAAACACTCCTATGGATTTCGCCCGAATCGTTCAGTAGAACATGCGATTAGTCGATGTAGTCACATTGTAAACGTATCAAAGAACCAGTATGTAGTGGACATTGATATAGAAGGATTTTTCGATAATGTAAATCATGCAAAATTATTGAAACAACTCTACACAATAGGAATTAAAGATGCACGAGTTTTAAGTTTGGTTTCTAAAATGCTCAAGGCTCCGGTTGATAAGGTGGGTGTTCAAAGTAAAGGAACCCCACAAGGAGCTATACTATCACCACTTTTGTCAAACGTAGTTTTGAACTCGCTAGATTGGTGGATTGCCAATCAATGGGAAACGTTTAAAAGTGATCATCGTTATTTCAGTAATAGTGGTAGATATAGAGCTTTAAAGACAACAAATCTAAAAGAAATGTACATTGTTCGATATGCAGATGATTTCAAAATATTTACAAGGAACCCAAAAAGTGCGATAAAGATATTTCATGCAGTTAAAGGGTACTTAAAAAACCAGTTGAAACTTGATATATCACCAGAAAAATCCAAGATAACGAATCTCAGAAAAAGGTATTCAGAATTTTTGGGATTTGAATTAAAAGTCAATAAGTGTAGAAATGACTACGTTGGAAGTATCAAGATTTCAGAGAAGGCTAAGTGCCGACTGAAAAAAGAAATTAGAGCAAGAATAATAAGATTAAAAAAATATCCAACAGTGGAAAATATCATAGTATATAATTCATTCGTTCGTGGAATACACAATTATTATTGTAAAGCCACCCGAGTAAATTTGGATTTTTCAGCAATCTATTTCTCATGCTTACCAGTAATGTTCAATCGTTTAAAATCTATTGGAAAATATGAAATTCCTAGAAGTCCGCCACAATCCTATGTAAAACTGTATGGTCGAAATCACAGAACCTTCCAAGTACAGGGGATTAATTTAATCCCTATAAGCAAAGTTCGATGGAAGTTAGCGTTGTTTTTCAATCCTAATGTATCAGATTACACATCGGAAGGAAGGGCGCTCCAAATCAAGAAATTAGAACATACAGTCATCGAGGAATTGTATAAACTTTGCAAAAATGACATTGGAAATAAAACAGTCGAATTTTCGGACAACAAGTTGTCAAGGTACTCTATGCAAGATGGAAAATGTGCTGTAACAGGAAGATTTCTAACTGCAAATGAAGTACATTGTCACCATAAAATACCTCGATATCTTGGTGGTAAAGATACATTTAGTAACTTAATTATCGTCCATAAATGGGTTCATAGACTTATTCATATGAAGAAAATAGAAACGATTAATGAGTATATGGCTATACTGAAGTTGAATAAAAAGCAACTTAGCAAGCTGAATACAATGCGAAAATTATGTAATTTAACTGAAATCTATCAATAATGAAAAAGTTGGAACGCCGTATGAGGTGAAAGTCTCACGTACGGTGTGGAGCGGGGGAAAATCTGGAGATGACTTCAAAGGATTACCTATCGCTATACCTAACTCAATACGATCACGAAAAAGGCGATATCGTCGCCGGTGGTGATTTTGAACCATACAACAATGAGAATTATGACAAAGGTAATAGTTATGCGCCAGGAAATTGCACGCAATATGTTTATAACCGCATTACTCAATTAGGAGGTCATGTGGATCTACACATGGGCAACGGTGCAGATTGGGATGCTACAGGTATTGCGAAAGGATATGAGGTAAGTAGTACACCAAAAGCTGGTACAGCTGTTTCGTTTGAACCAGGTGTTTTAGGTGCTGATCCATTTTATGGCCATGTTGCTTTTGTCGAGCATGTCTATGAAGACGGGTCTATTTTGATTTCTGAAATGAACGCACAAGGCTTTGGTGTTATTTCTACACGTACGATTTTAGCTGAGTACACGTATTTAATGAGCTATATTTCCCCTAAATAAAAACATAGAGACTGAAGGAGAAACACACATATGAAAAGAACGAAAATTTTGAGCTACACAACAATGATCACTTTACTTGCCCCGGCAATCATAGGGGTTCACCAAGCCTATGCAGATACTGTTACAAGCACAACAGCAGAAACAGAAGAAATGCTAGAAACAACTGCCACAACAGAATCAAGCAGCATGGAATCAACCACTGAAACAACCTTAGAACAAACGGAAGCAAGTTCTTCAGAAGAACTGACCTTGGATTCGGTTGATACAGAAATTGAAGAACCAATGATCGATAGCAGCGTTCAACAGGATATTCAAGTGCCAGCTGTAGCCAACGCACAACTTATAGGGCAAACATATGCTGATATCTTCCCTGACGAAAACCTAAGAAAAGCCATAATGGAACAACTAGGAGCTACTTCAGAAGCCGAAACGATTGAGCAATACCAGATAGACAAGACAAGTACTATTTGGATACAGGATAAAAACATATCAAATCTAGAAGGAATTCAGGTGTTTCAAAGGTTACATGATTTGAATATTTACCAAAATCCAATATCTGATATTTCTGTTCTGTCGCAGTTTCCACTATTAAAATACTTGAGGTGTGGGGGAACAAAAATTACAGATTTTTCAGCACTAGGAGGACTAAAAAATCTGGAATGGTTAGAACTTGGAAGAACAGCAGCAACTTCACTTGAATCAGTTGCTAATATAACAAGTTTAAAATCCCTTTTTTTTAACGACAGTCCTGCAATTAATGATTTATCACCCCTAGAAAATTTAGTGAATTTAGAGGTAGTAAGTGCGCAATATTGCGGTGTTACGGATATTAGCCCGTTAGGGAAATTACCAAATTTAAAAAAATATTATGTTAATGCAAAAATCGAATTACCTGTTCGAACGCCATTAAACAATGTGCTAACGGTGCCTATATCGGATGTGCAAGTTATTGACATTGATGGTTCTGTGGGAGTTTTTGAAAACTATGTACCAAATATAGATAGTGGAGTGTCGGGGCCTAATTGGACAGACTTTTCTAATGACCAGTTTATATGGAACAACAACTACACTGACAAAGCTAATATTATTGGAGACGTTGTCTATTTAACATACGCAGCACCGTCTAGTGATAGATTTAAAAAATGGTTTGAAGTGTACTATGTAATTCCATACACTGATTCCAGCACGACAGATCCAACAGAAGAGTCAAGCACTGATCCGTCTATTCCCGAGGAACCAACCGTAGAAACAGATTCAACTACTCCGGAGACAAGCACAGAAACTACTTCTAGCGATCAGAAACCGGATAAAGCAGTTGCTACACCTAGTTCAAGCACTCAATCTACAGAAACGAGTACAGCTGGTGCAACAAAAAATTTACCGGAGACTGGAACGGTTAATAATGGGATTCTTGCTGCCTTAGGTGTTGGGGTACTTTCAATGTTAGCAATTTGGTTCGGAGTTAAAACGAAAGCGAGGAAATGATGAGTGATTATGTAAAAAACTTTAGTAGTGATTTAAAACAAACACTGACAAATAAGCGATTTTGGCAAATACAGTGGTTAAATTTGATGTATATCTTGAAATATATAGTTAAATATCGATTTATCATTATAGCTTATTCGCTTTCTATGAGTTATCTGTATGTTGAAATTGAAAAAGCGTCTAATGGATTATTTTCAAAAAACCAAAGTGAAGCTATTGTTGCAGCATGCGTCTCATTTTTTATTCTGATCCGTCATTTATGGCTTTTTATTAGTTTAGGAAAGTTAGTCATGCCAAACTCTGAAGAGCTTGATAGGGTCAAACGATGGAACAATGTATTTAAGCAGGCTCTATTTGTCATTCTTGTTACTAGTAGTAAATATCTAAAAATAGATGTGATTTTTTCAAATACTTCTGTTGAAGCGATACCGAAGGATATGGTTGCCAGTGGAGCAAGTGCAATCTTTACTTTTCTAGGAATGATTTTTTGTATACGTCAATTTTGGAAGCGACTGGACAAACAAATGGTTATATTTGATTATACAACCGATGAGCCGTTAAATACTGATGTATGTAGTCGGAAAGTTTGTTTTTACAGTGATTGGAATCCATTTTTACGAGTAATTGAAACAGGAGTTACGTATCGGAATAATCAAAATGGAGATCTATTTTATGTCGCACCTAACAAATATGCTCATAATAGCGTGACCCAATCGGAAATGAACGTTTCAGTTTCTTTGAAGTATTCATTTATTATAGGAGAGCTAACTCGTTTAAGGGCACCGATGGTTTTTACTGAAAGGCCATAATATAAATGATCACGTAATGTAGGAAGAATTAAACAAAAAAATGACCGGAGAATAGTATGAAAATCTATTATGCTTATTTTAAAAATAATCAATTTAGGGAGGTGAAAAACACTTTTTTTATTAGACAAGTATTAGGCACTGACACGGATACTTTAGCTAATGGTTCTCAAATTTTAACTATTGGCCTAAATGAAGAAGGAATGAATGCTACTGAATTTCTTATATGGAGTAGTAATGAAAAAAATCTTAATTCTTTATTGGAAAAAGAAGTGATCAAAGTGTTGAATTCATTAAGTGATTTTATGGAATCAGACATAAAAAAGGGGGTTGATGAAACACTTAAGTGGTTAAAAGAAAACCCTCTTGATTCAAGAGAGCTCTTCATTTAATTCTTGTTCAATGACAACAATTTCGTTTTCTTTTGGAAAGACAGAATATGCCACAGATATATCATGATCTTTTATAGAGTTAAACAAATCAGGATAAAGTAACCTTGTCTTTTCTAAATTCTTTGGATCACGACCTTTCTTCAACTTTGGATTTTTCACTCTTGCCTTTTCCCAATTTATTAAGTGATCAAAATGAATCTTTTCACTTTCTTCGATTGGAAATACAGCAGAAAGAATGTTTCTTTTTTGGGGTGAACTTTGAGTAGGTAGAGTAGGTATTCGCTTATTTAAATGATCAAAAAATTCAAGGATACTAAATGCACCCTTTTGGCGTTTTATATTGAAGAATCTACAAAACTGATGAAAGTTGTTCCCCTGAATTTCTAGATTGTAGCCTGATTTTACGGGTAATTTCAGCATTTCAGCATTTCCAGTCTTAAAAAAGGTCAAGGTAAAACCTTTTTGATAGTCAGCATTGAAGATAACGGAACATTCGACGTCATTGTAATTATAATCAAAGATATCAACGGATATATTCAACTTTTTCATTTCTTTGTGTAGTCGTTCTAAGTTAGAGAGCTTCATAAAAATCTCCTTTATTTATAAGTATATCAAAACGTTATAAAGATATACAAATTGCATAGAAACGTAAGAGAAATTTGTACTAAAATATTAAAAATGAAAGTAGGAAATAAAATGACATTTTGGACAGCAGTAACGTATGTAGGATTTGTGTTAGGGATCAGCTTGGTTCTCTTTATGGGCTACCAAGTAGGTTCACAGCTGTATAAGAGAAAGAAAAAAACAGGACGCTTTAAATAATGGTCCTAGATTGGAGGTGTAAATGATGAGTACGAAACCAACGCAAAAAGAGCAACAAGCAATGAAGAAACAGGCGCAACAAGTATTAAAAATTCAAGGAAAGGACTATGATGAATACCTTTACGCTATTCATAAAGATATCTGCGTGGAAAGTCAAGATTTGATCCTGAAATCGTTAGAAAATGAAGCGAAACGAATTGAACAAGAAAAAAATAATAAACTGAAGCAGGAAGAACGCAACAAATTAGAACAAGAAAACAGAAATAAACAAAATGGAGGACAAACAACATGATGAAAAGAATTGCTGAAGGGGTAACAAAAGCAGTTATTGATTTTCAGGCTGCGTATTATCGTTTAAGAAAGAAAAAGTACTATGGGGTAATTGTCGCAAGTAGTTGCTTAGCAATTGCTTGCTTCTTCTTATATTCAGGTGGAATTACAGCATTCGCTGACATTCAATCAAGTGCTACATTGGCCGAAACGGAAACAAACAACTTCATTAAAATCATTGGAAACTCTGCTTTATTCATTTGTTTGCTGTTGTTTGGCGCAAGTCAATATTTCGGTACAGAGTTAGGACGTTGGGGGAAAAAACTAATGTTTGGTGCTATTTTAGGCTCTGCCGTGATTTTGAATGCATCAAGTTTGAGAGACCTTATTTGGGGCAATGTCGGCGGTTAAAGGAGGCGTAGTGAATGATAACCGTTGAAGTATTATCGTCAAATCTTGAATTTTTTAACCATTATGTACTAGAAGAACGGTTAACGTACACAGAGTTTCAAAAAATAAGTGAAAATATGCAGGACCAGGAGTATATTGAGTTTGCCCTTTATAATCCTGAAAATGAGCCTTTCTACAAAGGAAAATTTACGAAAGAAGGTCAGCTGACAATTACTGATGATATATTTTCTGTGTTAAAGAAGTACAAGAAACAGAAAAAAATATCAAGCAAGGATAAAAAAGAAATTGAAGAACAAATCAAGGCTAGTCTGTCAGAAAGCGACGTAGCAGAGCCTAAATTAAAAAAGCCGAGAAAAAAACTTCGAGTGCCCAAAATAACTAAGTGGACAATCCCTATAAAAAAAATAGGGATTGTTTTTCTTTTTCTCTGTTTGCTAATTGGTGGAGGGTTTGCTGTAAGAAGTGCTTTCAGTGAAAAAATAGAAAAACAACCGTCTTTCCAAGAATACCTAGATAAAAAAGACTATGAAGGGGCTGCTGAAGCATACCCAAACAAAATTTCAGCAGTAGAAAATGAACTATTCTTGATTGTACAAAACGAAGGAAGGCAACACTTAAAGGTACTTTCTTCTTTTCAAAAGAAATATCCTACCGAACAAGGTTTGTTTGATCTAGCGATGTTTGACTATCAGTATGACGAAGGTATCGCTGTCTATGAAAAAAATGAAAATCTATTTAAACAAGACGATGTCAGACAAGTATTGGTTGGTTATGCTTACTTGAAAGAAGGAAAAGTCAAAAAAGCTGAAGTAATTCAACATACACTCAATAGTCCCGAATTGGAAAAGCTCGTTCGTCAGTACAAGCAGTATCAACTGATAATTGAAGAAAAAGAGAAGGAAATTGCAGTTTTACAGAAGAAACCGTCTGAAAACAAGCAAAAGATTGAAAAAGCGATCGATGAATTGTATGAAGCAAAACAATCACTATCAGAATTGTAAAGGAGAATTAGACATGAAAAAACCAAAGAACATAAAGATTGTGGCTATAAGCAGTGCTTTAGTGTGCGTAATGGCTTTGGGTGGATACATTGGGTATTCAAAGTTCTATTCGTCAGAAAATGAACCGCAAGAAGTAAGGAAAGGAAACATTCCACTAATTAAAAAGAACGAAAAAATTGAGCCAGTGATCCCTAAAAAATCGACTAAAAAGAAAGCAATAGGACCGATCATTAAGCCGGAAACGTCTTCTAGTTCGATTGACACTTTTAGATATGGATCAGGTTCAACTATTCAAGAAGAAAGAAAAGCTGCTTTAAATTTATTAGACAATCAAATTAAAGATGAACAGAAACAAGTAAAAACGCAACCTACAGTTATTCCATTAGTAAATGAAGTAAAGCCGGCAACTCCCAAGCCTGTTGAACAGGCTAAACCTAAACCAAGTATTCCGCAACCCACTCCTACTCCTGTGCCAGATCCAGAGCCTGAACCAACGCCGACTCCTGTTCCACCAGTTGAAACGGTGGATTACACTGCATTGGCAGAACTAGTACAAAAGGCGGAACTAATTCATTTAGACAATTACTTCAAAGCAGGAGCAGAAGTAGTTAGAACTGAATTGATGATTGCACAGCGTATGATTGATGAGCAGGGAAGTTCCCAGGCAGCAGTGAATAATCAACATGTCCGACTTCAAAATGCATTGAATTCATTAGTTTTATTGGGGAATAAAGTTGAGTTACAGGCATTATATGACCAAAGTGAAGAAATTAAAACGGACATATATACAGCTGAAAGTATTGCTGAATTACAAACAGCTAAAACGCAAGCAAATGACGTACTTAAAACTGTAGAAGTAACACAAGAAACAGTCGATCAAGCCAAAACCAACCTTCAGCAATCAATAGATGCATTGAAAGAAAAAGAAGAACCATATTTGAGTTTAGCTTACTTACAACGATTGGTGACTGAAGCAAACGCAATTGATCTTACTGAATATATTATGAGTACTGTTTTGATTTTCCAAAATAAACTAGACCAAGTGACTACTTATCTGGCTGCTGAAACATATACTAAAGCTGAAAATGAGCAACATTTGCAAGAACTTCAAGAAGCGATGGATCAGTTACAGAAAAAAGCGGATCTTACACAACTAAAAGCATTAGAAGGACAAGCAAACTCCATTGATCGGATGCTTTATACAGACGAAAGTTTAGTTGCATTAGATAGCGTGCTATCTCAAGTTACAGAAGCTTTGTCTAATGAAGAAATTTCACAAGAACAAGTTGATACTTTAGTTCAAAATTTGTCCCAGGCAATCAATGGACTAATTGAAAAAGAAGTATCTGCGGATTTGTAATTTATTGAGGAGGAATTGAAGTGGAGAAAAGTTCAACAATAAATGTTCAAAATGTTCAAAAAGAATGGTTAAAAAAATATGTTGAAATTGGGAAGCAGCAACTACAAAAATCTATTGAAGCTCAAAACTACCTGAAAAGAAATATATTTAGCAGAATCAGCAATCGACAAGAGATCAGAGAAAATGAGGAATATATTAACTCTCTAAGTGGAGCGTTAAGTGGCGTAGAAAATCAACAAGAATTGTATTTGCACAAACCAATAGAGTTAAAAGCGCCTTCTAGATTAGAAGAACCATTGTTGCGAGATATGGTTCAGTTAATAAATGAGAAATACAATGAAAAAATTCAGGGATGTATTGAGAATGTTACTCTTGAGAATTTTGAGAAAACATATCGAGAGTATCGAGGATATGAACTTGATCTATCAAATATGAATACAGCAGACTATAGAGCAAATCAAACGTTTCCTTCTCTAACGAAGCAACTTTCCCCAGACCGTTGGGAAGTATTCATTTTGGAAACAGAGTACGGTTTTGATCAATGGGAAGGTGATTTTTATGCACTACCTACCACAAAAGATTACCCAGATAAGTATGTAATGGCCTACTTAGAGAATCAAAATTTATTTCATGAAACGGGTGACATTCGAAATTCAAACGAGGCAGAAGCGATTAGAAGGACGTTTTCTTATGACACCTTAAAGAAAATCAATGAATTTGTGGATGAGGGTATAAATGATTATAAGACGAAAGTTAGCCGATTTTCTCCTTTCGATTTTGATGTAAACCCAATTTTTAAAGAAATTGATCGATTAAAGGATTATTTAAAGATTCCTAACCAGTCCCTCGTTCTACAGGAAAACAAAGAAAAAAAAGATCGATTTGTTGCGATTTATGATTCGTTACCAAAAGAGGAACAAGTGTATTTGAATACGTATAATGATTTTCAACGTGAGCTTCTCAGTAATGAATATTCGGATACTGTAGAAGGTAGATCTTATGAGAAACGTGATTTGTTAGAAGAACAAGCTAGTCAATTGAATGCTGAACAGCTAGAAAAATTGAAAGAAATGTATCGTGAGTATATCTCAACCAACGTGAATGGAGCTGAACCTGACCAGTTACACATGGATAGTTTCTCTGGAGTAATTGAAGAATGGAAGGAACTACAAGTAGCAGATCAAGATTCTCTAGTAAACACACTTTCTCAACTTACGATGAATCAGCAAGAGTATTTAGAAAAATTGTATTTGCAGGTTTCCTTAAAGCAGAACATTTCAGAGCTAGAGGAAAAAATGAGATATGAAATAGGCGAAAAGAATTTCTATGAAAGAGATCAACAGTTTGAAGCTGTTGAAGAAATGGATTCAAGTATTGGGCTAATCCAAAAAGCTATTGATTCTCGGGAAAACTTATTGTCAGAAACCATAAAAACTACTGAACAGCTTGAAAAAAAATTAAAAGAGGGAGAACGAGAGGAAGTAGAATTCATTGCAAAAAATGTGGACAATTCTGAGTACAAATCGGCAGTAAAAGCACTTCAAAAACAAGAAATGGAGGGGAAAGAATTAAAAGTAACACCTACAGTTTATTCGCTTGGAGGAACTCTAAAAATGTTCTTGCAAGGAAATGAATATCAGAAAACTGATAATGTTATTGAAATTAAGGATTTGCATATTTCTGAGACTGGACAAGGTTCTGGTATTTTAGGTAAGATTCACAATCTAACTCAAGAAGAAGCGATCCAAACACTGAATTTTCCTTTTTCTCAGGAGTTTACGGATAAATACCTTTCCATTGGTGATTCGTTTTCTCTTGGAGATCCGGAACCTTTGTTTGAAGTAGAAAGTTTTACTGAGGCACTTCGAATAATTGATCAGTCAGGTGAAAGTTTACGAGCACATTTGTATGAAGATATAATAGGGAATTTTGAAGAAGCAGGAAGAACTGACATTGTAGAAATTCTTAAAGCAAATAGCTTGGAAGAGACAAACGAGCAACTATTTGACAAAAAACTTGAGAATTTGGAGCAAATACAAGAAGCACTGAATACGGTAAATGAATCGAATGATCAACATTCAGATGAGATAGATATTAAAAAAATTGCTGAAGAAAAGGCACGCCAAAATCTAGAAAGAGCTGAAACCATTAACTTTGAGAAACACAATCGATTTTTAGATTTTTATAATGAACTGACTCCAGATGAAAAGAATTTTGTTAAAGCTCTTAATGATAAAGAACTTGAAACATACTTTATGCATGAAGATTTCATTTTATATGAAACGGATGGTACAAAATCTGAACAATATGAAAAAGTAGCAGCTGAATTTCCAAAAGAACGAGTGATGGAACTAGAAAGCCAGTATCATTCTACTGTAGGGTCGTCATTTAACTGGACAGATAAAGAGACAACCATTCATGATGTATATTCAATCATTGGCCACCACCCTGAAACAACTTTTACGTATCAAGAACAGGTGGAACTAGATCCTAGTAAATTCATTGAATCAGAAGAAGCACTCCATAAAGAAACTAAAAAGAACGTGGCTGAAGAAAAACAACAGTCAGGTTCTCTTTTATTTGAAAAAGAGGAAGTCATTGACTTATACGCTAAATTCTTACAAGGTGAATCTCTTACGTATGATGAACGGTCTAAGATTGTCGCGTATGATCAAAAAAACAATTCTTTTGAACAAATGCAGTATCGATTGGAAGCGATCGATACAGTCCATGATGCTAATCCAGAGATCAATCTAAGTATCCAGGAAGAAGCATTATGTCAGACCAGAGGAGAACAGGAACAAATGTCTGTACTCATTTCAGCTGAATATTATCAACAATCAATTTCAGAAAAAAGCGTACAGAATCAGGAGGAAAAAGAACGGAAAGAACAAAAGAAAGAAAAAGAAATGGTACAGCAAGTGATGATGTAGAGGTGAAAAAATGAACTTTTTTTCAAAAGAACGAATAACGAAAGGAAAGCGAAATAGACGGAAAAATTATGAGGAAGCGAAACAATCACCTTTACGTCATTTAGCACGTAAAGACCTGTTGTGGGGCTTGAACATAGGCATGTTTCTCCTTGTCACATTCTTGTTGAACTATGTATTCACAAAAATTCATGTATCTTCTCAAAATGGCGGATTGTTAACAGGAATCGTCGTACCAATATCCAAGCTTTCATTTTTGAATTATGGGAGTATTTTTTACTATCCAATACTCTACTTATTATTAATAGGCTTGTATATTGGTCTTGCAATCAGAGCTACCTATGATTTCTACAATAGCTTCGTTTCATTAGAAGAAGAGTATGTTCAGGGAACGCTAGAATGGGAAGAAGAGAAAAATCTCTTGAATCAATACTATGCCGTTCCTGTACACCCACTGTGTGAAGGAGAAGACTTCTTTCCAGGTAAAGGCGGTTTTCCTATAAGCCGTGTTCCTCGTGCATTGCATGACCAAGTTCGACAACAAGAACCTATTGAAACAGAGAAACCGTTAGAAAGTATCCCTCTATTTGAAGAGTTACCGGTATCGAATGGAAAAATACAGCTAAAAACGAGTGATCTCACAACAGAAAGTTTAGAATCGCTGATGGCCAAAGCAAGAGAACAACACGGATATGGTGCAGTGCCAAAAGGAAAGCATGTCATTAAGCTGTATGATGAGCTAACAGTTCCCGAAGCCAAACCTAAAGAGTTTTACTACTTAATCGCTCAAGAGCCGTCAAACTCGATTATATTAGCGATTACACGTGGAGGAAAGGATGTATACTTCATTAATCCGTTTCTTGATATTTTATCAAGAGCGGAACGAATAGAAGATCGTCCTTCTTTCGTTATGACAGCAACAAAAGGTGATGAACCACGAATGTGGTATGACACCTTACAGAAGCGTGGATATATTGTTCGAATTTGTAATACTGTTCGTCAATATTATTCAGATCCATACAATCCGCTATCGGTCGTCTATAATTTTTATAAAAAATATGTCACGTTAAAGAAAACAAATAAACATGAAAGCAGCCGTTTTTTAGCTGAAGCGGAAAATGCCTTGAAAAGTAGTGCATTAACTTTTTTTCAAGGGAAAGGAAATCAAAAAGACGGTGATTTTTGGATAAAAGCTTGTCATAACTTGTTTATGGCTACAGGACTAGCAATCGCAGATCAAGCAGTCCGAGAAAATAGTCAAGTCAAGTTTAATCCATATGCCATTTATAACGTAGTGAATGAGATGTTAAATATTCATATTTCAGCAGAAACGCCTGAATACTTGGATAAGCTGACGGATAATCCGATTGAAAAAAATAAGCTATTAAAAAAATATGATGGAAAATCAGCGTTACATGTGTTCTTTTTAGAATTACCAATGACGCACCCCGCACGTAAATATTACTGGGCCATTCTAGCTAGTGCTCCGGCGGAGGTAACTTTAGGAAACGTTGTTACTCACTTTGATGGGGATATGGAACCATTCCTAAATGAAGCGAATGCCAAAATGTCTGCAACAGATGATGGGTTTGACTTTGAAGAAATTGGTTTTGGTGATAAACCAGTTGCTTGTTTTATCGTCATGAGCCAATCAGAGAAAGGAAACAACGCTCTAGGCATGTTGTATTTAGAACAGACATACCTGGTAAATGAGAAACGCTGCACGTTAGAAACTCCGTCTCGAACGTATCGGGATATTCACTATATTATTCAAGAAGCTGGTAACTTAGGCATGGGTGTAGCAAACCTAGCGAACAAATGGACGTCTGGTCTAGGACAAGGGCTATTTTTCCATTTGGTGTTACAAGATTTAGAACAATTGACCGAATTGTATTCGGAACCTGTGAAAAAGACGATCGTAGGGAATACCGGGAACCTTATGTATATTCGATCTGGATCGCTAGAAACAAATAAATATCTAGCTGAGCGGTTAGGAAAGCGTTCAAATTATTCAAAAACAAGGCATAGACAGAGTCCGTCGAGCGTTAAAACGTCAGAAACAGAAAGTTCTGAACGAATTGAATTGATGTATGCGTCAGAACTAGAACGGCTTAAAAAATCAGAAACGGTTGTTTTACGGCTATCTCACGTCGATGATTTGGACGGAGAGCCAATTTATCAGTACCCAATCTACAATAGCATAGGCTCTGATTCAAATATGATGCCGTTCTATGAATATAGAAACAATAAGGTGCTGTCTTGGGATGAAATACCCGTCAATAATGAGTTTATGAACTTGGAAATAGAAGATTTACTTATTACCTTGCAGGGAGTGAGCAAAGAAGAAAAAGCAGCACCTTCTCTAGTTATGGATCAAACAACACAAACGAAAGCATATGCTGATGAGGAATCGTTGTTTGATTCGTTACCAGAAACAATCTCTTCCCCAGTAGAATTACGTCCTAAGAAAAAGAAAAGAGGTGATTCAGAAGTGTCGCAACTAACTTTATTTTCAACGAATGAAATGAAAGCAGCCTATGATGAAGCTAAGAAAAAAGAATTACAAAGAAAGCAAGAGTGGTACAAATCATTAGTGTCTATTTTTCCTAAAGGTGCAGAAAATCAATTAGTAAAAGACTACTTCACTTCTGAGGAACGATCAAAATTAAATATCGTGCTAAGAATCACTCATTTAAAAGATAAGATCGTGATGAAAGAATTCAAGACGATCATAGAAAATCAAACAATTCATTCCATGATTTCATTTTTAGCTTCAAATGAAAAGAATGGATTATGTCAAAATATGCGTCAGAAAATTGAAGAAATGAAAGGGGGAACTCTTTCATGACTGAAGATGAAATACTGGCAATATTAGAAAAATTTGCAGATTATCTTCAAATTGGTGATATGTTTCAAAATGGGATTCGTATCGTTGGCATGCTGATTGTAAAGGGATTAGTTTGGTTTATTGATACCATTACAGGAAATTTTAAAGAAGTTTTAGGCGTGTTGAATTTTAGGAATAATGATGCTGTGACCGAATTAATGAATATGTTGCGACCAATTCAAAACTTACTGCTGGGTTTAGCGATCCTGGCAGTGGGTGTTGTTTTGTATTTAGGTAAAAATGCAGAAATGCGGAATATTCCGCTTAATGTGTTTCTAATTATCTGTACATTAGCAATGTTACCCAATTTAGTGACACAAGGTGTTCGATTAACTGAAGCAATCGGAGGAGAGACTGTTGAAAGTCAAGGTGGTTTAGGTTTTAAAACGTTCAAAAACAATACAGTTGATATCTACGAGCTAGGAGCGAAAGGGTGGACAACAGACGAACTGGAGAATCGAAACTATTTAGATAATCTTGATTTTTTTGACATAAATGAACGAATCACGGATGCTAAAAAAGTTGATCCAGATGGTGTTCTTGATTATGAAGCTAGAAATAAGGTTGGCGGAAAAGGACATGAGGTTAAAAAAATCAAATCGTCTGATAGTGTGTTGGACTTTTTTGTAAAACAAATGGTTGTTCCAACTTATTATCGATGGCGAGTCTTTTGGATACCTGTACTTATCACCTTGATTGCTTTAGCCGGCGCGACAGGTCTTTTTGTCATACGAGCCGGACGGTTGGGGATAGAAATAGCGTTCAACTACATTTGGGCCAACATAACAGCATTTGTTCATATTCGAGATTTAAGGAAATTTAAACAAGCCTGTTTTGAAATATTTGTAGGATTCATTACGCTAGCAGCATTAATGGTTTTGTTCTATCTTTATATCGCATTTAACACATTTGTTAGTAACGGCAGCGAACATATACTAGTGAAAGCTCTCCTATATGTAGGTGGGGCGTGGCTATTGTATGATGGACCAGCTATTATTCAAAAGCAAGTGGGTGTTGATGCAGGTCTTTCTACAGCTGGCGGTGTATTAGCTGGATTTGGTGCGGGTAAAGCATTAGATGCGGCAAGTAATACGGCAAAAGCAACTGGAAATGCAGCTGTTGGTGGAACAGGAATGCTTGCCGGAATTTTACAAGGCATAGGAGAATCTCGTGGTAATTCTGATGGAGGTAAAAAATCGGATGAAGACGGACTATTCGGTGGTAAAGATGGACCAGATGATCAAGAGGATTCTTCAGGAAATGACACCAATACGGAAGAAGATAATGAAGGGATTAATGATAAATTAGATGACCCTTCAAAAAATTCAGAAGATAAAAATCCAGAGGGATCTAAAACGCCTGGTTCTTCAGAGGACGATTCTAAGGGTATTTCCGATCAAGAAGAAGAAAAAGGTGCAGATTCTACTGAAGATGCGACGGATCAACCAGGTGTGAATTCAGCACTGGATGAACAAGGAAATAATCCTGATTCTAAATCAACCTCGCCAATGGAAGAGCTGGATTCACATGGTTCTACAGACGAGAAACAATCTGACAGCAATGGAAAAACACCAGGTTCTGATGAGGCTGCTAAGAAAACAGAGCCACCTAAAAAACCTGTAAAACCAAAACACCCGATTGGCGAATTTATTAAAAATGAACTGGCAACACCTAAAAACTTGAAAGGAAATAAAGGGGTAATTGGAAATACCTATGAATCAGCAAGTAAAGGACATGCACTAGGAAAAGATCTAGTGAACTATACAAAAGAACGCAAAGAATATAAGGCGGAAAAACGCGAGTATAAAGCATATAAGAAAAATAAAGGAAGTGATGAATGATGTTTGATATTCAAAAGGAAATTACAACCCCTGTAAAATTTTGGGGTAAATTGTTGTTTGTGGACGGTATTGGTGCTTTAGTAGCCGTTACTTATTCGCTTGATCTCTCACAAAGAGCGTATCAGCCTTTTCGAATTCCTTCTGTTATTTTTCTACTGGCTATGTACCTTTTTTGGGTTTTTCCAAGTAAAGGAAATAAAGGTAAGAGGCACTACCACCGTCTGGTCTATGTTCTTTTTAGAAATAGACAAACTTATTTGTCAGAGCCATACATTTCTTACGAACAAGAAGAGATGTATGATGAATCGATTGAGACAGAAGAAGAATTAGAACTGTATGATGTATCGGAGGTGCCATGAACGAATGATTCTAATTGACGATCAAGAAGTAAAAAATGATGTGATACCAAAAAATGACAGTAAAAAAAGCAAGGAAACGAAACGTAAAAAGAAAAAAACACGAATACCGAAAGTGAAAGGAAAGTCTATTTTAGACTTTCTTTCTTTTCGCCGCATTATTTCAGAAGACTGTATCGCAACAACTTATGGTGTGACCGATTACTTTGAAATGGAACAAGTATCAGTGAAAAATGGTACTAAAGAAGACCGATCCGCAGCGATTGAAGAATTTTGGGACTATCTACGAATTATGACTTATGATCATAAGTTTATTTGTACCAGTAATGCGACAGATATGACAGAAAATATTGAAAATGCGAAACGTCGGTTTGCGTTAACAGAAGAAATCGATACCCCTTATATTAAAGAAGAAAAGGCCTATGCGTTACAACAGCTTGAATATATCAATAATAATTACATGACTGATGAAGTCTATTTGCAGGTATTTGCGGACGATGAAAAAGAATTGAAAGAAATTCAAGGGACTGTTTTATCAGCAAGAGGTACGTTTTTTAGAATGAAACGAATTAGTATGGCGAGAAAAGTGAAGTTGCTTCATTCACTTCATAATATGGGCGACACGAGTTTTCCAGGTGTACCTTACACTGGAAATGACAGAGAAGGCCGGCCGGAAGAAGCACAACGAGTTGTCGATAGAAAAGGCTATGATCCAATCTTTATCAGTCAAATTCAACCAATGGGCAACCTCAATGTAAAAGATCCTCAAGTTTTACAAACAAATACTGGATTTATTAAGACGTTACATGTGACAGACTATAAACGAAAAGGGAATCCAGCATTTTACGGAGACAATGTGTTTAAGTTCAGGAATACTACCTCAACTATCGATGTAAAAAATATCGATAAAACCGATGAAGAATTTACACGTTCTCTTAACCGCTCTTTAGGAGAATATGAAGATCGTGTGTATTCCAGTAAAGATAAAATCAGTCGCAAAAATGCTCAAAATGAGTACCAGGAACTAGATAAAACGGTTGATACTATTTTAGAGGATGATGAAGCAGTAGATTTACTACACGTGCGAATCTATTTGAACGAAGCAACAATGGAAGCTCTGAATGAAAAGGAAAAAGAAGTAAAAACTCGTCTAAAAAAATACGGTTTCCATGCGAACTGTTTCGTTGATGAAGCAGAAGTAGAATATCGTGCCTTGTTTGTATCGTATTCAGAGAATCAAAAACAACGAAAGCGCAAAGGGCAGGAAATCCGTGCTTTATCATTTGCAGGCAGTTACTTCTTTAATTCGGCTAAATTGATCGATATGAACGCCTTATATTCCGGATACACGTTATATGGCAACGGGTTAGTATTAATTAACCAATTCTTTAAAGACCGCTCTAGAAAGAGTTATGGCGGGTTTTATGTAGGGAATCAGGGCTTTGGTAAGTCTACAGAAATCAAAGCAACCGCGAAAAGTAATCGATTGTTAGGAAACAATACGTTTATGTTTATGGTTTCTAATGAATCTGAAACATTCGTAAAAGCTTCTGGCGGTCTACATTTTGATGCCAGGGAGCCACGAATCAATCCTATGCAGATTTATCCAACAGATGTTGATATTCCAACAAATACGATTAAAGATAGACAATCACTTGTCACGAACATTACAAAGATGAAAATTATATTGTCTATGGCTGCTAACCTAAACCGTAGCGCAACAAATTCAAGTCAGAAGTATCTCACACAATTCTATAACGAGTGGATAGAAAACAAGAAGTTATCCATTGATTCTATTACGAAATGTGATCCAGAACAATATCCTCTGTACAGTGATTTCAGAGAACGAATGAAGAAATTTTTAGTCAGTGAAACAGAAACAACAGAAAGGACACTCATTAAGGATATTATCAACGGATTGGATATCATGATTGATTCCTATGGCGATATTTTTAATTCTTATACCGCTTTTTCTCTGGAAGGGCAAAAACTAGTCGCATTCAATTTGGAAAGTTTGTTAAATATTCAGGATAGTGAAGTCTACAATGCGCAGTATTTTAACTTATACAACATGGTGTATTCGCATGCTGTCCGAATTGGCCAACAAGAGAAACATTTATATCTAACGAACCAGAAAAGCGCCCAGGATATCATATACACAGATATTGTTTCCGATGAATTCCATAATCCTATTCGTTCAGAAAACATTGAATTATTAAAACAAATGGACCGAAATAATCGTGAAGGACGAAAAATCTTTATTGGGCAGCACTATGCAGTTCATGATATCAATGATTGTTTTCCTGACACAGACGATAATGGAAAAATGGGTCCTATTTCTAAAGCAGTAATGAATCTGTATAAACTATCGACGTATCGTTACATTTTTAGGCAGGATTCTTCTTCCTTACCTAACTTAGAACGTGTTTTTGGTAAAGAAGTGAGTAAGTCTGATTTACAAGCCATTACTAAATTAGAAGAAGGGGAAGCCCACTTGAATATAAAAGGAACGCTGAATATCCCTTTCAAACGTGAGATCAGTAAAAGAGATAACCAGATATTTGAAGGGAGTATTTAGCATGAAAAAACGGCTGCGGAAAGTAAATTGGAAGAAACTTAAAGATCAATCGAAACGTGTTGTTTTGGGAAATCCAGATGAGAAGAGAGAAACGGGAAAAACAAAGTACCTGTTTCTCTTTGTTGTTGTGTTGTATATTGTATCGATGTTAATGACGTATGTCTTTTAGGTAGTTTTAAACAGGAATACAACGTGCAAACTAATTCTGATAGTTGATTAGGAGGTGTTTTTTTGAAGAAACATGTATTCACGGAGAAACAGTTAACGTATGCTCGACGAACAAATATGTTCGAGTATATGCTTTATCGTGGAGAATCATTTGATCAAATAAGTGGAAAAATGTGGCAACATGAACACCATGATTCGTTACGGGCCAATGATCAGACGGGAGTTGTTACCTGGTTTTCGCAATATGATGAAAAGAAACAAGATAAATTAAGTTCTTTTGATAACTCTATTGAATTTTCTATGCGGTTTTTCCAAGAACCGTATGAACAATCTGTACAACAGTTGCTTAACTTTCAAAGCGGTCAAAGTAAAGAGTTTACTTATGAACGAGCACCTAAAAAAAGAGAAAAAGAACCATTTTCTATGGATAATTGGGTGTTCGGTGATACAGGTAAATTATCACAAGCAAGTAGAGATTACTTACGGTCCCGTTTTATTTCTGATTATATGATCGATTGGTTTGAAAAAAATGATTATTTCAGCTCGGATTCTAAAAATAATATCTTGGTTAAGTGGTACGAATTTGTACCGGATGGGCACCAGACACCAGTTGGTGCCGACGTAATGGGTATTTATCGAAAACCTGTAGAAAGAAGAATTAACAAAAAAGATTTGACCGATGAAAAACTGGATAGAGCAACCTTTAAAGGAGTTTCCAATGGCAGTAAAACGTCAGGAGGCTTCTTTTTTGCTAGTTACACTACATTCAAAGAATCACCGAAGTTATTTGTTTACGAAGCACCATTAGAAGCTCTTTCATATGTAGAGTTGTATAAAGAGCAGCTGCCGAGTGATACTTTTTTTCATTCAATGGCAGGATTGAAATGGGAATCGGTTGAGGAGCGGATCAAAGAGATTCAAAACGCCTATCCAGAAGATAAGAAAGTAACCGTGATAATGTGTGTGAATAATGATGAAAAAGCAAAAGAATTTCTAAAAACGGTAAAAGAAATGCATGACGCAGCGCCAGAAGAGAAACAGACCTATGATCTAAAGGTACATTTACCCAAAATTGAGAATGGTGATTTCAATGAGCAATTAGAACTGAAGCTGACTGGTAAATTAGCCAGTCGTGAATTGAAGGAACAGGAAGCTATGCAAGCGAAAGTTATCCGTCAAAGATTGTTAACTGAAACGCAAATTCATACAGAAAAACAATCGAAACAGGTATCTGTCACATGAGGAATCTGAAAATAAAGCTGATTCTTATCGGAGCTGCCTGTTTTCTTTGTTTTGTCATGATTTCAGGTATTGTGTCGTCAATCACTGTCACAACAACGATGGAACCTGAAGAACGTTTTAGTGTTTCTGCTTCTGGTCTATCACCAGAAGTAGTAGCTTTAAAACCCGATTTTCTTGAAGCAATGAAAGAGGTCGGGATGCCGGAAAAATACATTGATCTTCTTCTAGCTATTTGTATGCAAGAAAGCGGTGGACGTGTTGAAGATGTGATGCAATCGAGTGAAAGTCTAGGGCACAGCTTACCAAATCAAATAGACAAAAAAACAAGTATAAAACAAGGTGTAAAAGTCCTTTGGAACAATATAAAAGCGATTGGTGAGAAAAAGGTAGAGGAAAGCGAAGAACGTCTTAAAACGGCTGTACAGGCGTATAATTACGGTGGCGGATTTATTTCGTTTATGAAGCCTCATGATCACAAATATAGTAAATCATTGGCGCAACAATTTTCTTCTATGCAGGCGGCGATTCAAGGTTGGGGTAGTTATGGTGATCCTGAGTATATCGATCATGTATGGCGTTACTTGAAAAAAGCGAATGGAAATGGTGCAGCCAATGTCACAGGTGATTTCAAAAAAATTCTCGATTCAATCTTGCCTTTTGATGGTCAACCCTATGTGTTCGGAGGGAAGAATCCGTCAATGGGTTTTGACTGTAGCGGGATTGTCTCCTGGGCATATGCACAACATGGGATTACCTTTCCTTCGTATACAGTGACACAATGGGAACAGTCAGTACCTGTAGAAAGGTCAGAAGCGAAAGCCGGTGATTTAATTTTCTTTAGAGGAACATATGGCGCTCCTGATTTTATTTCTCATATTGAATTTTATATCGATGAAACAACGATGTATGGCAGTAATAGTAGTGGTGTAGGGTATCATAATCATACTGATCCATATTGGCAAGAACACTTTGCAGGAATCCGTCGATTGGTGAAGTAAGGCTGTTTAATTCATATCGATAAATTGACAAAAGAGGGGAATCGGTGTATGCTACTAAGTGAATATAGTAGTAACAATTTGGACACCAAACCCCCTCACTCTCGGAAAGTGAGGGGGTTCTTTTTTGGCTTACGGTCGCTTTCATTTGTTCCGCTTATCAAGCCAAACTTTGAAGATCGCAAGGATTACTCCAACAATAAGCGGAGCAATCACCGTGGAATATAGTAATAACACTTTGAACACCTCCTCTCTACGAAAAATGTATCGCTAGAAAGGAAAGCGACCAGTATTCAGTGTAACAGATTCCTCTCAAAAAAACAGTAAGAAATCACGTTAACAGGTGATAAATTCCATTAAGAGGCAACAAAAAAAGCAAGTCACACAACTAAATATAGGAGGCAATCTATGAACAAAAAAAGCATTTTTTTGATAGGTTTGTCGCTCATGATTGGGGCATGTCTAGGAGTTATAGGCATGTCTCTTTTTTCACCTCGACAACCAATCTCAAAGGATGGAAAAATCGTTCAAATGACAACAGAATCAACGAGCTATTCAGAGAAAAATGACCAATCAGATGAGTTAGATAAGGTAGAAGGGAACACTGAAAACCAAAAAGAATTTGATGCATTATCTGCGTTAACTACCGAGTTTATCTCAGTGTTTTATAGGAACTCTTCCACACAAACCTTTGCAGAAAAAGAAAAAGAGCTACAGCCGTTTTTATCCGAAATTGGTAGAAAGAATTTGTTAAAGAACTACGACTATCAAGAAGGAACGGATATGGCGACGACGGCTCCAGTTACTGCAAAAACTTACGTGAATTTTGACTCTGTTACTGGTGAAGCAGTTGTTATGGCTTTTATGATCTATCAAACAAAGTATGAAGACAATCCACCTGTAAATGCACAAACAATCGTGCGAATCGCTTGTACCAAAAATGATGAAAATCAATGGCAAGTTGACGATTCAGAACTACGTTTATTGAATCAGCCAATGCCGAATAGCTACTACGCAATGTGAGGGGAATAACGAATGAAAGTAGGATCAGTTTTACTTAAAAAAATAGTAGAAAGCTTCTCCTCGATTGGAAAAAGAGGGGAGGCAATGTTGTATTATGTCATGCTTTTTTTGTCCATTTCGGGCCTTGTTTTTATTCTTTCCAGTCGCCAGATATTCGGGGATGATAGTCCAATTGTGGATGCAGGAACAGGGAAAAAAAGTACGCAGTCAGTTGGCTCTTCTGAAGTCACTGTAATTGAAAAACAGATGAATCCAAAGACACGATATGGTGAAGTTTTACTTCGTGTAGAACAGCCAGTTACACAAGTGGGTATAAAGTATGAAACGGTTGTGGGTGAGAATGCAACGAAGCAATTAGTGGCTTCAAAAATGACGAACGTTCATGATCAATATTACTTGATTCAACTCGAAAATATCCCTACAAAATGGAAACAATTGGTCGTCGATTTTGGATATACGTCGAAAGAAAAACCACAAATAAATATGAATTATTTAACGGATAATGTGGAAGATATTTTGAAAGACCGGAAAGAAAAAACAAAACAAGTTACGTTCATTTTTGATTATAGAAAAATGACTGAATCAACAGATGTTCAACCGAAAACAAAAGATCAATATATTATAAAAGTGACGTCATTAGAATTGAATAATGTCGAAAAATTAATGAAAAAAGCTGCAGAAAATCGTATTTCTTTTGAGAAGGAAATTCGGTTGTTGAATGAAAAAATGGACGAATTGGAACAACAAAAAGTCTATGAAACAAAAGAACAAATCAAGAAACTAGATCAAGAAATAAATCGCGTACAAGCGGAAATTGATTCCTATAAACAAGCGATTAGTGATATCGATAAACAAACAGATTCACTTGAAGAAAAGAAGCAAAAATTAATTGAGAGAAATAGAAAATCTACTTATGGAGTTGAAGAAAGTAAGTAGGGGTCGTTTGGGGCGAATCGATGGGGGTCGAGTTACACCCAACTAGGGGTCATATGGGGCGAAATTCGGGCGAATTTGGGGCGAATCTGGGGGTAGAATGGGGCGAATTGTCAAAAGATTTCCGGAACGGGTTTCCCTTGCACTGCAAGGGACGGGAGCTTGTCTCCCGACGAAACCCCTTATGCTCTTACAAAAAACAGGAACGAATAAGTGAGTGCTAAGAACAAATAAACGAAAATGAGGTGCCAAAGAGGTATGGCAAGGATAGAAGTGAGTTACGATACGCAGGAAGTGCCGAATAGATTAGCATTGATAGCAAGGAAAAAAGGATACAGAAGCAGAGAAGAATATCTAAGGGATGTATTGACGAAAATTGCCTATGAAGAATACGAATCAGAAGCGGCTGCCTTGTACCGTCAGTCATTGGAAAAAGTCGTTCAAGGGCTTCAAGGTGTGTATGACACGCTTCTATTGAATGCTGAGTTGGGCTTGTTGAAAATGCCAACAGAAAAAATGAATCAGGAGGGATCAATCGATGGCAAAAACAAAGCGTAACTATTACATGGAGGAAGACGTTCATGATACCATTTCACGATTGGCAGATGAGAAAAAGAAATCGAATGGTGATATGATCGCCGACCTAGTTGATCTATATGAGAAAGGCGAATTGCTTCGGACCAAAGTAGAAGCGGAGCAATTGTCGCTGTTGCGGTCGATGAAGAAAATCGTGTCCGAGCTTCATGTCAGCCAAGAGATTGAGTTGAATGTGCTGAATACTATTTGTGAGATCAACGGGTATGAAAATTTTGTTTCGTTAGAAGAACAAAAATCATTTGCACTTGCCGAGTCAGAGAAGTTTGTATCTGATCGAAACCACCGAAAAATCATTCAACAATTAGAGCAAGCAAAAGCGAACGGAACTAGTGAATGAGTAAGAAGACGGCAGGGCTAATTATGACTGGGGTGTTCGTTATGCCACATGCGGACACGTATGACGAATACATTGATTACATGGGCAGGTCTGAAGCTGTACGAAATGAAAATTTTAATAAGTTCAATGCGTTCGAAGATGTCGATGGTGTTAACGTGATTGATGGTGCAGGAGAAAGTCAATTTGAGCGATACACTGATTACATGTCTAATCCGGAAAAAACAAAGTCACTATTCAACCAGCGATACGATCGTATGCCAATTGAAGATGTGCAGTACACAAAAAAATATTTCATGGAAGGGCAAGATAATGGTTCACCTTTATGGCAACTTGTCTTTAGCTTTCGTAATGAGTGGTTAGAGGAACAAGGGTTGATGGATCGATCGAAACATGAAGTGAATGAAGCAAAGATTTATGATGCTACTCGTCTTGCTATGAAGCAGTTGATGGATAAAGCGGAACTCAATGCAGAATGGTTAGGCAGTATTCATTTCAACACGAAACATATTCACGTTCATGTTGGTATGGTCGAAAGAAATCCAAGTCGTGAATGGATCTACTACAAGGATGAAAAGAATCCTGAAAATACTGGTTGGCAGTTCAAAGGGAAATTGAAAATCAATCATATTAATTCTGCGAAAAGCAAGTTCGTCAATGAATTATTGAACATGCAGAATGAACTCATAAAGGTAGACGAGCAGATGAAGAACTTAACGACTACTGCAAAAGCAAACGTGCCAAAACTCAAAGAACAACTCTTTCGTCAATCAATCCATGAGTTACAGCTGAAGCTACCAGCGAACAAACGACGGTGGACTTATGGTTATGCCAAAGGACAAAAATTTAAGGCAGAGATTGATCGTGTAGTAACACTATACTTGAACACCTACGCGAAAGAAGAACTAGAATCATTTATTCAACGTGTCCAACCAATCAGTGCTACCTATGAAGAAGCATATGGGAATCCAAAAAATGAACCAACCTATCTAGAAAATAAATTGTATGGAAAAAATGGATTGTATCATACGTTGGGGAATATAGTTCTAAATGAATTGAAAGAACTTTCCCGTCAACAAAACAAACAACAGTCACAAGAACGTTTTACATTAGAGGATCTAAAACAGTTAGAAAAAGAAGAACAATGTGTTCGAAGTGATCTGCCAAGTCCAGAGGATTTGTTTGAAGCAGATGACGTTGATGAATACGAATACTACATGACAAATCTACTACAGGGGGAACCGCCCGAAGTGCAAGATGAATTTATCTCTGATGAACTTTATCAAGCATTGAATCAATACGAATCGTTGGTGCTGGAAGAACCCCTTATGAAAGGTGTGTTAGATAAATTGAAAGCAGATCTTCTTGCAAGAACACCAACCAATGAGGAGATCAGAGAGAAACTATTTGCACTTGATGAAGAAGAAAAACGTTCAATAGAAAAACGTGGTGTTGTTGTTCGTGAAGAGGGGCATGCGGAACCTGTTCAGTTGGTAAAAAATGAAACGATCAAAGGCTATCTTGCAATTCCTGGCTCTTCGGCTGACGTAGTGATTGTCGGTCAGGAAAAAAGCAACTCTGAATCAGCTAGGAAGGAACAAAAAGAAGAACATAATATTAATTCATTTTCTCGAAAAAATAGAGAAGGGATTCTGGAACAAAATCCTAACGCTACGTTTATTTATGGAGAAAATCAATGGCGCCTTGCAGGTAAAAATATCATTGAATCTGAACGATCACGTCCGATAATTATTTATGCTCCAGTATTTGAGGGAGAAGGGGAACAAAAACGATTGACTGGATTCAATCCTGTACCGATGTATGATGTTTCGCAAACGAAAAATGCAGAAAAGAAGACGTTTGTTTATAGCAATCAGGAAGGAGTTCAGATTGAAAAAAATCCATATGTTAGGGGAGGACAAGGTGGAGGTGGGTATTCAGATCCACATGCATTCGATCGTCAATTAAAACAAATGATGAATAAACTAGAAAACGCAACACAGAGATACTTGAATGAAAAAGCATTCAAAGAAATGGAATATCAACAAACTTTATCATAAGGAGGATAATCTTGTAATGTCTAGTGAGTTCTCAAAAAATAGAGAAGAATTAAAACCAAAATATTCGCATTGTGAAAGATGCGGAGAAGTCTTGAAGGAATTTGAAATCACTCAAAATTATTGTATAGATTGCTATGAAATTTTAGCGTAAGAATGGGAAGATCGACTGCTGGATAAGCACACTAGAAAATAAATTAGGATTGAAAAAAATTAAAAAAAGTTATCTATTTTCATTGACTTCCCTCACGATAGGGGTTACAATATAATTAACCCTTAGGAGAGGGAAAACAGTGAGGTGAATAGTTTGGAAAATGACAATCAAGTAAGTAATGTATGTATTTCAATTCTAGGTGAATACAAAGGAAACTTGGCAACGATTCAGAAAGAGACGATTCAATCATTCAAACGATTGACAAGTGATGTTGAGCGTTTAAAAGCACTGCATGATGATAATTACGATCTAGTAGGTGAACGATACAATACACTTCCACGTTTCAGTGAAGAAAGAATGCTTATCGATACTATGACATTATACTTAAGTTATTTGGATGATATGGTTGATGAGTTAAAAAAAGATGCACCTGATTTGCTCGAACAAATCAAGTGCACAGAACGTAACAAAAACCAGTGAGGGTTTTGCTACTGAATAAACTATACCAAATTATTCAGTAGCAAACAATAATGTTTGCTTCATGAAGTAGATAAGGAGCAATAAAAATGACAGGATTAGAAAAATTGGGTTTGATGACATGGTCGGAAGCAAGTGAACGTTGGGGATTCAACAAAACATATTTAAAAGACAAGAATAAATCAAAAGGATCAACTATTTTTCTTGAAAATACAACTTGTAAAGTTGGAAATGAAAAGGCAATTAATCTGATTACTCGTGAAGGTATGGAGTATATAACAGGTATGACGGAAGATGAAGCGAAAAAACGAAAGAAGGAAAAAGAGGATGAAAAAAAAGAATGAGGTCGCATTAACATATTCAAAAAGACCTGATAAACCTTTAGCAGTATATGATGAAGGTAACAAAGGAAAAGAGATTGCATGGATTTATATTGATGGTGAAATCCACTATATTGAAACAGTTTCGGAAGAAGTGGCAACTGCGGTAAAGGATCTTGCCAACCGATGGAAAAATACGGCGCTATTGGAATCATGGAAAAAGTTACACAATGAAGATTATTTTATAACAAGGTCTGATGGAAAAACGTATCTTAGTCGTTCGTTTTATGGATTGGAACCTGAAATTGGCACTCCAATAGAAGATGTTTATTCTTGGTTTGATAGTGAATTTACTGATGGTGGATTAGAAGGATTGTTGCATGTAATGGAAACAATGGAGCGTTATTCTCCACTTATGAAATTGATTTATTGCTAAGAAAGATGAAAGGAGCATTTACAATGACAGAAGCAAAAAATATTTATACAGTGGTGAGAACGAATGATGCAGGAGATGTTGGTGTTACAAATTTCGAGGACAAAAGAGAAGCTGTAATCCATTGCATAGATGGAATAAAGACAGAAGTTTTAGAATTATTTGATAGGGAAGAAGACTATGATTTTGGTATATCAGGTGATTCATTTTGGGTAGGAATTGAAGATAAGGGTACAACGGCTACATTAGATATTGTAACAAATCAAATAAATTAATTTTTTAAAAGGAGGTTTTCTTATGATAGTACCAGTAATAACCAATAGTGAGGTGAAAAATCAAGCATTGCGTAAAATGCTTGATGAAATGAACAAAAGTCATTCAGCCAACGAAGATATGATTCATAATTGGCTATGCAATCAAGATGACGACCAGTTGTTTTCAGGAATTGTAAAAGAAGGAAAATCGATAAATAAGGCATTTAAGTATTGTAGAAATCAAGCGCAAAAATTAAAAGAAGATAATTGCGCTATGGTTGATGATTCCACTGTCTTTGGATGGGTGAGAGACTATTTTCTTTTAGAAGAGGATCACAAAGCACAGGCTTCAGAAACCTCGAAAATTAGGAAAAAAAGTGAAGGAACAAAAAGTAATGTCAAGACAAATAAAAGCGAAGGGGTACAGATGGATCTGTTTGATTGCTTATGAAAAAATCAGAATGGTATATAGAAAATGCATTAAAACCAAGAAAAACTTTTTTCGATTGGTGTTACTCACAAATTCACACGTTTAAATGGTCGAATAAACAGCAAACGATTTTAGCTTCAGATAGAAAAAACTGTGAAGTAATCGAAAAGAGATTGACTAAACGAACGAACCTTACATTTTTTGATAAGTTCTATGCGTTCTGTGTGGTGTTAGTCACTGCTAAAAGAGTAGAAATACAAACGTATTGTTTTTGGTCGAATATAGAAAACGGGAAACAGAAAATCAAAATGGAATTATCTAATTTAGAACGTTTTTCTAATGATGAATATATTCAGATCGGCAAATGGTGGAATGAATATACTACTGGATTGACTCCTATATTACCTATGGGTGGTGCATACACTGGCGTTACTAATTATGAGGATGATTGGAAAGAAAGAATTCAAACAATTTCAGAACTCCGATATATTGATTTTAGCCAAGCACAATATTTTGACCGTCATGATATAGGACATGTTTATAAATACCGTAAAGAAATTGAGTTTCTTCAGAAAATAAAAGCTACAACTATTGCTAGTCAGCTTATGCGTGATCATGAAATAGACTATCGGGTATTTAATCAAAATTGGCTGAAAGCCAACAAGTCTATTTTGAAAAATTCGTCGTTGACCTTTGATGAATTTGAGTTAGAAAGGAGAATTCGCAATCGTAACGGAAAAGTTGTGCAGGGAATAGACCAATACCTTTCATATAAAGATATTAAGCATATTCCAAAAGGTGTCGGAATCGTGAAATTTCAAAATTGGGTAATAAAGAAGGCTATTGACTTCCAGTACTACCATGACTACATTACAATGTTATCTGATATCGGTAAAAAGGCAGACACACTGAAAACGATCATACCGGATGACTTACGTGAAGCGCATGATGAAGCATTAAAAGTCTATCTAATATTAGAGCCTGACATTAAGAAACGTAAAAAAGCATTGAAAGATGCCAAAGAGCGACGGAGATTAGAAAAAGAAGAAAGAGAGAATGAAATCCAATTCAAGAGACGATTACGACAGATCAGAAAATATGAAACGATTATTGATGGTTACGCATTTGTCGTTCCAAAAAAATTAGAAGACATTGTGAATGAAGGGAAGATGTTATCACATTGTGTGGGGAATAGTCGGTACTTATCCGAGCATAGAGACGGAGAAACTACAATCGTTTTTGTTAGGAAAGAACAAGAAAAAGAACGGCCATTATGTACCTTAGAATATAAGGATGGACAAATTGCGCAACTACAAGGATATAAAAATCAAGAAGAAAATGTCCCAGAAGGAGTGAAAAAGGCTTCAGATAAATGGTTAGAGTGGGTCAAACAAAAAAACTCGCCCAATAAAAATCGAGCAAGTCAAAGCAACAAAATAGCCTGACCGCTAAAATTGTTACTTATCAAAGTATACAAAGAAAAACCGTATTAGTAAATAATTTAAAAAAAGAAATAAGTATATGATGTTCTTCTAGCCGAAGGATCATGTACTTATTTCTTTTTTTAAAAAGTATTTTGAGCTGCTCGAACAGTTCAAAGGATTAGAACGTGCCAAAAACCAGTGAGGGTCTTGCTAAGCAACACGATAAGTCATTGATTAATAGAAAAAAGTAAAGACTGGACACGAACTGAAAATTATTTTAAAAGGAGGGGCGAAGAAAACAGTTGCAAAAATGAAAAGATTATGTGAAACTAACATATATAAAAGGATATGATAAGGTGAATCAAATGAGTGAAATTATTACTTTTTTTGAAAAATATTTTTGCTTATTTAATGTGGAATACTTTAAAGGAGCATTACCAGAAACAGTAATAACAGTACAAAGTACACCGAAAAGTTATGGTCACGCAAGTGTTCGCAAAATATGGATCAATGAATCAAGACAATATTATGAACTTAACATGAGCGCAGATCACCTTGATCGATTTGTTGGGAACGTTCTAGCAACACTTTTACATGAGATGGTTCATATTTACTGTAGAGAAAATCATATTTCAGAAGTTAGTAGGGAAGGAACTTATCACAACAAATATTTTAAAAAGGAGTGTGAGTCTAGAGATCTTGCGGTTGAAAAATTAGGACAATATGGGTGGGCTAAAACTGATCCTACTGAGTCATTTATTCAATTTCTTACAGAAAATGGCTTGCTTAATGAAATATCACTAGTCCGAAAGACCTCTACTCCACAGTTGACCAAAGAAAAAAAGAAACAAAGCAGTAGAAAGTATAGTTGTCCAGTCTGTACTAAAACTGTAAGAGCAACTTCAGTAGTAAATATTATTTGTGGAGATTGTTTTGAGACTTATACGTGTGAAATTGAAAGTTAACTTCAAAAAAACTGGAGGATAAAATATTGGCAAATAATGATACAATGAAAGAACTGTACAAGCGAACAGCGAATACAATTACTAGTAATGCAATAGAATGGAAAAAATTTTTAAAATTGACTGGGGCACTACACCGATATTCTTATATTGATAAGTTGATGATATTTGATCAGAATCCAGCTGTAACACAAGTTGCTACTGCGCAAGAATGGAATAAAATTGGGCGTTTAATTAAGCCAGATGGTGAGGGAATTACTCTTTTTGAAGATCAGAGTGATCTATTTAAACTTAAACAAGTCTATGATATTGAACATACTTATGGGGATGATAAAAATTTACCTGATTGGTCTGCAACAGAAGATGTCGCACTAAAAACGATACAAAAGATGTATGAACAAACTTTTGACACAGATATTGCGGTCAATTCAATGAGTACGGCACTTATTGAGTTAATCGATCATGGTGTCTTTCATTATGCACAACAAGAACAAACGATGATTGTGAAAGATCATTTGGAACTTATAGAAGAATCTATTAGTTATGCGATGGGGCAAAAAGCAACGTGGCTAAAACAGTTTACAGATGATGACTTACTAGAGAAAATTTCAACTGTTCGTCCTGGTATTGAATTGAATACGATCGGGTTTGTAACGAACAAGGTGACAGAAAGTTTATTAAATCATTTGCACGCAATCAAATTAGAACTAAGCTTAAAGGAGGAAAAGCAAAATGACAAACAAAAATATTCAGTTCTCGAACAACAAGAAATACGATCAACCACTTCAGGATTACGGAAGGATAGCCAAAGAATACCTAAAAGAGAAACAACCAGTTCGGTACACAACCTTAGTGATGGAGGGAACGTTGATGGAGTATCTTCACAAAATAGAGGATCAGTCAATCGATCACGAGATACAGCTGGAGAAACAAATACTAAACCAACGCCCATATCCAAAAACAGAAAATCCATTAGTGAAAGAAGCACACTTGAAAGTAATTCAAAGTCTAGCGAGAGAGCAAGTGACAGCGGAAATGCTGAAGATGATCGACAACAACTAAATAAAAAGCAAGAGAAGGTAGATGATGATAAAAATCTGCCTTCTCTTTTTGATTATGCAACCCGTGAGGATAAATCAGACAAAATCTATATGAACGAAATTGAAAAAAAGAAATATTTTTTGAGTGTATTAGCAAAAGGAACAAATATCGAAAATGGTAAATTTAGGATCTTTGATATGTACCAAAGAGAAATGAGTACCAAAAAACGAATATCTTTTTTGAAAAAGGAATATGGGGTAGGTGGATATGCTGAATCAAATCAACCTCATGTGTCCTTTGATAGCAAAGGAATAGCAATTAATTTTCCTGATAAGAAAGAATTGTATTCATGGGAAATAATTGAATCGTCATTGCAGCAATTGATCTATGAAGATGAGTATTTATCTGCAGATGAGAAAAAAGGCTTTTCTGTATATCTTGAAGAACTGCCAGTTTCTTTGAAAGATTTAAAAGAAATAGTTAAAGCAGGACCTCTTAAAATAAATGGTAAAGAAACGATCGCTGACTACTTCTTGGAAGAATCCAATCTAGAAAAACGTGCAGAAATGATTTCCAAACTTTATGGAACAGGAGGATTTCTTTCGAGTAAGACCCGATGTACAGTAGAATTTAATTTAGACTCAATGAGTATACAACCAAAAGGTAGACCGTCACCTTATTTTGTTCCGTGGTCTGTAATAGCTAAGCAGATTGAGTTATTGATACAAGATGGATCATATTTAAATAAAAGAAAATTTATTCAAGAAAATCGTCAAGAGATATCCCTATTTGATATTTATGATAGTAACGTTACACAAGATGAATGGAAAAACTCGCTAGTTCATAAATTGAAATCTAAGCCATTTTCAATAGAGTATTTGCATTTGATTTTAGAAGATCTGTCACTGACACTACCGCTAAAAGAACTCGGAACAGAGAATCATGATGAAGTGATTGAGTTTCTTGTACAAGAAAAATTCGCAACCTCAACTAATACAGACGCGAAGGTGAATTTCTCTCAAGAGGGACTAACAATAAAAATTACGCGTGTTGATGATACTCATTTTTTTAATTGGGATAAAATTGCAAAAGAAATGGTATATATTTTACCTTTCAAAGAAACTGATCTGATTCAACAAATAGAAAAAGAAGGTAAGGGAGAGGATATTGAATCTTCTCTTTTTGATTTTTCGTATGAAACTGATAATGGAACAGGTTCAGAAAAAGAACACTCCAATCCAATTTCAAATTATTACAATCAAGAACTGATACAGTATAAGGACAAAAAAAGAGAAAAATGTCGAGAAAATATTCAAGCTATTTCAACATTAAAAAAAATAGAACAGGGTGAGATCCAGTTAACTAAAGAAAGCCAGAAAATATTGGCTAAGTACTCAGGTTGGGGAGGGATTCAAGAAGTATTTGATGAGCGCAACAAATCATGGGCAGATGAATATAATCAACTGAAGTCTGTTTTAACAACTGAAGAATATGATCAAGCTCGTAAATCTGTACTGACTGCATTTTATACACCACCTGAGATTATTCACGAGATGTATCATGTATTAGAATCAATTGGCGATTATAGTGGAAAAAGTATATTAGATGCTGGTATGGGTACAGGAAATTTCTTTATGAACATACCAGATACCTTAAAAACTACAAAAAAAATTGGAGTTGAACTAGATTCCATAACTGGTCGGATAGCGACATGTCTGTTTCCTGAAGCAGAGATTCACAAAAAAGGGTATGAGAAAGTAGAATTAGCTGAAAAAATAGATGTTGTGATTGGGAATATTCCGTTTAATGATATTCGAGTACAGGATAAAAAATATGATAAATACAATTTCGCTATTCATGATTATTTTTTAGCAAAATCTATTGATCTATTAAAAGAAAATGGAATTTTAATGGTGATTACTTCTAGTTCTTCAATGGATAAACGTAATAGTAAAGCGAGGGACTATCTAGCAAAAAGAGCCAAATTTATTGGTGGTGTCAGGTTGCCTAAAACAGCATTTAAGCAATCAGCTGGAACAGAAGTTGTATCAGATATTCTTATCTTTCAAAAGAAATCATATAAAGAAATGATGCAGGAGTACGAAGCACCATATTGGGTAAATGCAATAGATCACCCTGAATATCAAGGATTATGGATGAATAACTATTTTGTACAAAACCCAGATCATATTCTTGGTCAGATCAGTATTAAAAACTTTCATGGGCAAACGCTAGATGTACTCCCTAGTGAAACTCAGACACTGCAAGAACAAATGAGAGCAGTTTTCGATAAACTCGTTAGTCATAAGTCGTTTGAGCAAACTAAAATTAATCCTGTATTGGTTAAGCGAGAAAAAAGTGTAGTGGATAAACCAAAGGAACCAAAAGGAATTGTCATACCTGAAGATGCTAGGAAATTTACCTTTTTGGACATTGACTCAGTTATTGTCTATCACCATAGCAATGGAAAATATGATCAAATACCTTCAGGAAACAAAAGAAATAAAATTCGCTTGATGCTTGAGGTTAAGAGGACATTGAACGATGTTATTCGTCTTCAGCAGCGGTCGTATACTACAACAGAGTTAGAAAAATCTTTAAGGGAATTAAATCGAACGTATGATACATTCACTGCAAAATATGGATATTTTAATGAGAAAAGAAACATACGCGATTTAAGGATGGATGATCAATATCCTTTATTAAGATCAATCGAAAAGGAAGAAAAAAATTCATTTGTAAAACAAGAAATTTTCTTTAAAGCAACGATCAAACCTCAAGAAACGATTACTCAAGTAGATTCTGCTTCTAAAGCATTAGACTTATCTCTAGCAAAATATGCAGCTGTTAATTTTGAATTTATGAGTGAAGTTTATCCTGGGCAATCGATTGATCAAATGATCAAAGAGTTAGATACACAAATTTATTTAAATCCAAGAAAAATCGAGAAAAATGGGTATGAGAATTCTTGGGAATATAGTGATGAATACCTCACAGGTAATGTAAAAGAGAAATTAACGATAGCCACTCTTGCAGAAAAAAGAGAAACAGATCCTACTCGCAAGATGCACTATCAAAATAATGTCAAGGCCCTAGAAAAAGCACAACCTAAACCGTTGCAGGCAGGGGATATCGATTTTCAACTGGGATCACCTTGGATTCCAACGAAATATTATAATCAGTTTCTATATGAATTACTAGAGATACCTGAAAAAAGACAGGGAACTTCTTTTGGACATATTTTTATTGATTACTTGGATCACAATTCCACGTGGAAGATTGTGGGGTATTCAAGGAATACAGGAGATATACGAGCGACAAAAACCTATGGAACTGCTAGAAAAAATGCATATGAAATTATAGAAGCAGCGTTAAACTTGCAAAAAGTAAAAGTGAACGATAAGGTTCGTGATCCAAATACAGGAAATATCAAATATGAACTAAACCCAGAACAAACTATGTTAGCTAGGGAAAAACAAGAAGACATTGAAGATGTATTTCACCAATGGCTATTTTCAGATGCAGAGCGTCGAACAAAACTTGTGACAATATACAACGAGCGATTTAACACCATTACCCCTAGAAAATACTCTGGTGAGAACCTTGTTTTTGATGACATGAATTTGCAGATGGCGCTACGTCCACACCAAAAGAATGTTGTTGCACGGATACTATATTCAGGTAAGGCATTGATGGCACATGAAGTGGGAGCTGGTAAAACGGCTGCAATGTTGTCAGCTGGTATGTATTTAAAGAAAAATGGGCTAATAAATAAACCGTTGTATGTTGTTCCCAACCACTTGACAGAACAATGGGGAAGAGAAATTTTAACATTTTATCCGAGTGCGAACATTTTGATCACGACCAAACGTGACTTTGAAAAAGAAAATAGAAATCAATTCGTTTCAAAAATTGCAACAGGGGACTATGATGCAATCATTATTGGTCACAGTCAATTTGAGCGAATTCCCTTAAGTAAAGAACGACAAGAGAAGATGCTACGTGAGCAGCTAACCGAAGTCACTCAAATAGTCAAAGAACTCAAAGAAAAAGATAATAAAAATTGGACAGTTAAGCAAATGGAAAAATTCAGAGACAATCTGAAGACAAGTCTAAAGAAGCTCGCAAACGAGGAGAAGAAAGACAATTTATTAACATTTGAACAATTAGGTGTTGATTTCTTATTTGTGGATGAAGCACATGTCTATAAAAATCTATTTACTTTTACCAAAATGAACAATGTCGCTGGTGTTGGGAAATCAAATAGCCAACGGGCCACTGATATGTTTAATAAGGTGCGATATATTCAAGAGAAACATGACGGTAAAAATATTGTTTTTGCAACCGGAACACCAATATCTAATTCGATGAGTGAAATGTATGTGATGCAACTTTTCTTACAACCAGAAGAGTTGTTTAGAAGAGGATTAACGTCTTTTGATGCCTGGGCAGCAACGTTCGGCCAAGTCGTTTCTTCTTTAGAAATTACACCTGAAGCAAGTGGTTATCGACTACGGGATCGATTTAAAAAGTTTCACAACTTACCTGAATTGATGAACATGTTTAATTTAGTTGCTGATATTCAAACGTCAGATATGCTGAAATTGCCAGTACCAAAACTGAAAACTGGAAAGGTCCAAACAATTCTGGCAGAAAAGAGTCCTTTTCAAGAAAGAATGATGGAAGAATTCGTTGCTCGTTCAGAAGCGATACGTTCAGGAAGTGTCAATCCTAGCGAGGATAATATGCTTAAGTTAACACATGAAGCAAAATTAATGGCTATCGATAGTCGATTAATAGATCCTAGTCAACCAAGAGATCCAGATTCAAAAATAAGTTTATGTTGCGAAAAAGTACATTCGATTTGGGAACGAACAAAAGAAAATCGGTCAACTCAAATGATTTTTTCCGATGCAGGTACACCTAAGAAAGATGTATTTAATGTTTATGATGAAGTGAAAAACCAATTGGTGGAAAAAGGGGTGCCGGCAAATGAAATAGCTTTTATTCACGATGCAAAGACTGATGTACAAAAGGATACTTTGTTTGAAAAAGTCAGGTCTGGAGAAATTCGAGTTCTATTGGGGAGTACACAAAAAGTTGGTACAGGTACGAATGTTCAAAACAAGTTAATTGCTGCACACCATATTGATTGTCCCTGGAAGCCTTCAGATCTCACACAACGAGAAGGACGAATTTTGAGACAGGGAAATGAAAATGAAGAAGTTGCTATTTACCGCTATATTACCAAAGGAACGTTTGATAGTTATCTTTGGCAGATCCAAGAACAAAAACTGACTTATATTTCACAAGTTATGACAGGAAAAAGTATTTCGAGATCGTGTGAAGACTTAGATGAAACAGTTCTGTCTGCAGGCGAAGTGAAAGCTATTGCAACAGAAAATCCTATGTTGGCAGAGAAAATGACACTTGATAATGAAGTCAGTCGATTACAGTTGCTACGTTCAGAGTGGGAGAATCAACGCAGTAGATTGGATACGGATGTTAGAATAACCTATCCTAATAAGCTTGCCAAGTTAAATGAAGATCTAAAAAAATACAAAATGGATAATGAGAGGTTACAAAAGAATCCGTTATCTGAATTCAAAATGACTATTGGAAGTACAGAATATACAGAGCGACAAAAAGCATTTGATGAATTATATTCTAAATATCAATTAACAGAAACAAACAGTTATGGAAAGGCCGTTATTTGTGGTGGAACGTATAGAGGATTCGAAGTGGAAATAGAGCGAAATGATTATGGACAAGATCAGTTAGTCTTAAAAGGGGAGCAGACATATCGAACGAACTTCACTTTAGATACAGGTATAGGGAATATTACTCGATTAACCAATTTGCCTGATCGAGTACAGGAGTTAGTAAGGATGACACATGAAGAAATTGAGGACACAAAGAAGCAAATTGTGAATGCGGAAGTAGAAGCGAATAAACCATTCACTAAACAAGATGAACTTAATCAAAAACTGAAAAGACAACGTGAATTAACGAAACAAATTGAATTAGATACGTTGAAAATGACACCACAGAAGAATACGCAATTACAAAAAAGTCTATAAAAAAAGGAAGCGAAACTCATAAAGGTTTCGTTCCTTTCAATACGTTTTTACGCTTTCGTTTTCCATAATCTATTGCGTCATTTTTTAGAAAAAGATTAACTTTACTGCGGCCTTCCCCTTTAGAGAAGAAAGCTTCTAAGTGATGACCTCTAACAGACTGTTTTAAACCATGTTCTGATTGATCGGTATACGACAATACTTCATGTTTGGTCAATAAATTGTCACTTAGCCATTTCTGAAATTCTTTTCTATTAGTTTTCATTAGCGAAAAGAGTAAGGAGTCTACTTCTTTTGAAGAGTATCGTTTTTCCGTCATAACCTAGTCTCCAATGATCAAATTTAAGTCATTCTAACATATCCATTCAGGCATGTAAAATTTTATATGGTATATAAAGGAAAATAAGAACCCCAGTAAAGTGGGCTCTTATTTTCTTTTGTTTTGTGCATATTCCTTTAAGTCGTCAACATGATATAGACGAATTGTTGCTCGTTTTCCATGTTTGATTTCAAAGAAGGGTTTGATTGCACCTAGTTTTACAGACTGATCAAATCCACCTTGAGATTGACCTGTAATTTTGGCCCCTTCAGTTTTATCGACTATAAATTCACGAAGATATTCTTGAACAGCTTTTTTCTCTGGAATTGTCATGGAGAATACCTCATTTCATTATTCTAAAGATAGTATACTTTCTTTCAAAATATTAGTCAATATACTATGATTAGCATACTAGATATGGTATAATGAATTAAGGAATTGAGAAGGGAATGTTTGCTATGGCAAATCCAATGAAATTGTTACTATTCATATTCTATGGATTGTTTGTGTATGAATACTGTTGGTCTGTTTTTATGACAAAGGTTATCTTACGACTTTTCTTAAAAAAGTGGGAGGAAGCTTCACGTTATAGCGACAATTTTGATGACATTTTTGCGAAATATGATGAATTAAAACAGGAATATGATTTAAAAATGAATTCTTTCAAAATTTTAGCGAATGGATCATATATTGTTTTATTGTTATTAGTTTTAAAAATTCTATTTAGTTAAAAAGGAGAGAACTGGAATGATTAATAATGTTGTATTAGTTGGACGTTTAACAAAAGATCCTGATTTACGTTACACAAAAGGAGGAGATGCAGTCGCAACCTTTACACTCGCTGTAAACAGAAACTTTACAAATCCGAATGGTAAACGAGAAGCTGATTTTATTAACTGTGTCATTTGGAAAAAGCCGGCAGAAACAGTGGCTACTTATGTAGGCAAAGGAATGATGCTCGGAATTACAGGACGAATTCAAACAAGAAATTATCAAAATCAACAAGGCCAACGTGTGTATGTGACGGAAGTAGTATGTGAGTCCTACCAATTATTTGAGTATCGTTCTGCTTCAGTACAAAAAAATTCAGGAAACAATGATTCTAATCAACCAACTGATCATGGACAACCAAACTTTGACAAAAATGTTGATTTATTCAGTGGGACCGGATCGACAATTGATATCTCAGATGATGACTTACCCTTTTGAAGAAACACATAGAGGGAAATCAGATCCAGAAGCAATATTAGAAGTAGCTAAAAATTTAAAAGACAGGAATAAGAGTTTTCAACCATCGATGGATGGCTTGGACCCAAGAGGTTTTAATCGAAAGTAGAAGGGAGTAAGGAAAGCTCTTTTTAAAAAAAGAAAGGATTGTTGAATGTGACAGATCAAGAAAAAGTAATTTTTAGTGCATACACTGGTATTTATATCTATGAAAATATTTGTGCAATTCATGAGTATATTGAATCAAAGGTTAATAGGACCCTATTTTCTCATGAACTGATTGACCCAATAATTCAAAAAGAAATCAGGGAGAAAGTATCTAGCGATTACAACAAAATCGATGTAACTGAACGAGAGAGAGTAGCACGATCCATTTATGAATAGGCTAATAAGTTAAGGAGGAATGAAAGATGTTTATTTTAAACGAATTATTTTCAAGTGTAGGTTTGTTAATTAAATTAGTAGTTAATTTCGTATTGGCAGCACTTCTATATCCAATCCAAGTGATTAGTTCATTTCTTATGAATGGAGCGATTCAGGGAGATTTTACGGAAGGTGGATCTACGTTCATTATACTCAGTTTACTATTTTTGCTTATTGGTGCATGTCTAAGCCTTATAGGGTATGTCATTAAAGGTGGGTTCCTTTTGTTTATCGTCTCAATCAGTTCAGTTTACGTTTTAGGTTTATTGGTATGTATTTTCCTCTTTACCTGGTTGATCAGCAAAATTTTTAAGAATTTAGATCGATACAAAAGTATCCTCATAGCGGCTTTCAAAGCAAAGGTGCATATCACTAAAAACAATGCGTAAAAGAAGGGATTGATAAGAGTGCATGAAAAACAATGCGTATGCGAAACTTGTCGCAATAGAAAACGAATTGAACAGCAGAACCCAGGAAAAGAAATAGGCATGCAATATGCTTTGTGGGCATTTGCGGAAGGACATACACTTCTAGTAAGTGCAGAGGAGATTGAGTTTCTTGAGGAAGAAGACAATCAGGTCGTTCTAGAGACGAACGGTAAGGATGAAACGAGTATCTACACGATCGCATATGGTGTATTTAGAAGCCAAACGAATTGGCATGATAATTTTTACGATCTAACTCTAGCAAAAGGCGCGTCATATTTTTATTTGGATAGACAATCTAATCAATTAAGAGAAGCTGTTATTATAGATTTCATTGTTATTTCTAGGGATAAGAACTTCGCCAAAGTTTGTTTATTGGTAAAAACCAACAAAAGACTTCAGTTTCCCGAAAATAGTGATGAACTTTCTATCACGCTAACAAAGTTGATGCCAGAGCTGGGGAATCAATTAAACAACTTGATCTTTGCAAGAATAGAGTATGGAACGTTTCGTTTAGATCAAGGTATGGTTATAGAAAATGAAAATAGAGCAGCTTGGAGAAAGTTTGTTGATGAGAGTTGTTTTTTTGAGATTGAGTATGATCGGCTCTTATTTTTTTCGAAAGAGAATAAGTAAACTCGTAGATTAATAAAAATGAATTCAAAGGATGTTCAGTTGATGAAAAAAAGAAGAGAAATTATAGTAGACAACTTCGCCGGTGGTGGCGGTGCCTCTACTGGAATTGAAATGGTTCACGAAGAGTCTTTAAATTGGGAGTCATATGAGAACATGAGTGAGTTGGATAAGATGTATTGGGATCAAGAGCTGTGGTTTGAAAATCACCCTAAAAATCTATGAAAAATTAGTACAAATTAAAACAAATTTGAGTAAGGAGACAGGTAGAGTATGATAAATACAAACTTTGTTTTATCAATAATGTCATTATTGATCCTAGTGATAGGAACTCTTTTTATTGATAATAGTAGTTGGGTTATTTTTGGTTGGGGGATGCAATTCGTGACTTTTGTCAATGCAATGAGTTTAGTGTTTGATCTTTATAAAAAGAAAAAATAAGCAGCATATTTTTGTTGAACAAGTAATGTCACTTTATGAGAGGTGAAACATGAGTAATTATATTAAAAATTTTGAAAACTATTTGAAGGATATAGAAGAACAAGAGGATGTTTTTGATAAGGATACTAGAAAATGCCGTATATACGGTTGTACTCAATTTAATGGATGCCCTGGAGGCTGTTACTGGATCACTGATGATTTGTGTAGTCATTGTTTGAAATACTCTGACACTGACATTGATCCGATGATATCAGAAAAAATGAATGATTAAGTAAAACAAAGTTTTTTTAAATAAAAAGAGAGAAGGAATTTATAATGAAAAATGTATATCTAATTAATGAAACTGACTATATCGTAGCAAACAATAGTCAAGAAGCTGTGAATGCATATGCCGATCAAACAGAAGTGGATATCGATAGTGTAGAGCAATTAGACCCTGAAAAAGAGTGTTTATGGTCAGAGCTAAAAGACTACTCCAAAGAATATATCACTTCTAAATCCATAAGATTAGATTTTAGTAATATAAAAAATTCTAATGCAATCGAACTAGGAACACTGACAGTAGCTGATGGGGTATTAGTGGAATGGAGGAACATGAACGAAGTAATCGAAGAAGAAACAGAAGAACTTCCGTATCTACTAATGTCTAAAGCATAGTCGATTTCTTTCGAGATTGGGAAATACTGTGCTATTCAAATAAAAAAATGACAATTTAAATAGAAAAAATGATATATAAATTGTTGAGAAAAGCTTTATAAATATAGCTGATTTTCATAGACTGGAACAATAAGAGAGGAGGTATTTCTTATGATTTTGATTACGGGTATTCTAACTTTTTTTAGTCTATTAGCTGTTTGGATCATTTATGATGTTGTAAAGGAAATGGTCGACTATCACAAACAATAGTGTTCAACAAAAAATAGTAAATTCTATTTTTGTGTATTTCGACATAGTTATTTGAAGCAACAAGACTATTCTTTTTTAAATAAAAAGACCGGCATTTTCAGTGGTCCACTAAGAAAAGTTAAACAAACGTGTCTTCCTTTGCTTGTAGACCAATTGTAAATCATATAGAATGATGCTAGCGGAACTTTCCGCCACATCATTAATCTGTCTTAGATCAGTCCCAATGTTCTGAGGCGGATTTTTTAACGCCTTATTGTCATACAAAATACACACATATTTATGAATGCCATTTGAGTATAAGTTAAATACAGTTTATACTAGAACTAAGACGAATGTCTGACTTTAAAAGCATGAAGGGACGCTATGATAGAAAAAATCATGGTGTCTTTTCATTTATATTTACATAGTAAAGAAGCTAATAGTGGAAATTTCTCTCATAAATGATTACGTTCAATTAATAAATTGAGAAAAATAATCAGCTTTTTGTGTTAAAATGATAAAGAAACGTATTCAATCAAATTCAAAAGGAGAGATGAATAAAATGGCAGGAGATCGTATTAAATTATCGCCACAAGAACTACGCACGTCCGCAACAAAATACACAGATGGATCAAATCAGGTAAATGATATTCTACAAAAACTTCAATCAGAACAAGACACGATTCAAGGAAATTGGGAAGGCTCAGGGTTTGATAGCTTCAATGATCAATTCGCTGCTTTAAAACCAAAAGTAAGCGAGTTTGCCGAATTATTAGAACAGATCAATAAGCAGTTAAACGAAGTGGCTCAAATCATGGAGGAAACGGATCAAAACATTTCTTCTGCGATAGGTAGAGGGCTATAACAACAAATAAACAGGAACCCTTAGGAAGGTTCCTGTTTTTCTCTAAACTGTGATTTCAAATTGAGGAATAGCTAGGAGCGGTTGAAATGAAAAAGAAGCATAAAATTTCTTTAGTAGTAGGAATTGCAGTGCTTGCAATATTAGCTGTAGGAGGAAAAATATATATGGATAATAAATCATTTAATGATGAAATGGTGGATATTGTACATACACACAAATCGATAGTAGAAAAAGAACTAAGAAGTGAAGATCCTTCTAATAGAATAAAAAAAATTGAGATTGATGACTCTACGATAAAACATAATCCCATGGGGGGCATAATGTTTGAAGGGTTTGTTAATGGTCAAAGAGAGTTATCATTCTCAACAGGATTTAGGAAATATAATATGTCTGATAATGGTGAATATAGTGATATTGAATCTACAGGAATAGATATAACCGCAGAATTGTCTGATTATTTGTCAGGAGGTAGTAGTGGTGACAAGTAATTTCACAGATAAAGACAGAGAAAATATAGCTTGGAAACAGTATTCTGATTATAAAGAAGGTCAATCTGTCAATATTCCGGATAAAGGAACGATTGGATATGTGTCAAAGGTTGTAAATAATAAGGAGACTGGAGAACAGTCCTATATTATTACAGATATACGATTACCTGAAAATCCCACACAAGCGCAATTAGAAAGTGTAAAAAACGTTACGGTTCTTTATAGAGGGTCTACAGCACCTTTTAGTGGAGACGATTGGACGACAGACTGGTTTAAAAATGATATACCTATAGCAAAGCAAATCGTAACAAACGATTTTACAGGACCAACCTCACAATTAAAATCAGCAGCTGAAACGCTTAACCAACAGATGGGACGCTATCCAAATGCTTATTTTGATATATATGGTCATTCTCTAGGATCAATGAATGGCCAATATGCTCTTGCAGAAAGTGATTTTCCTGAGCGTATACGTAGTGCCTATCTATACCAAGGACCAAATATCTATGGTTTATTGACAAAGGAACAAAAGCTACAAGCAGATAAATTGAGAGACCAGGTTTTTAATTATGTAGATTTTCAAGATATGATCCCAATCGGCTATGACCTGAAAGGAATAGGAATCATTATACCAGTAAACTCTAAAGATGATGTAGGGTTCACAGATCGTCATATGTGGGGCGGGTATCAGTATGATAAAAATGGAAATTTAAATGTACCTGAAGGGAAAATGATCGCAATAAGAACCGCTCAAACAAAGATTTTTATCAATGATCAATTGAATACTTTGAATAAGCTAGCGGCTAAATTGAAAGCAAGTGGTGGCGGATTGTCTTCTTCTGAAGAAATCTTTTTAGATAGTCAACGCGTCTTGGCTATTGCTAATGGTGTCTATCAACTAGTGGAACAAGCAATCCAAGATTTATCAAAAGAATATGATTCAATAATTGAAGAAATTGGAGAGTTATGGAATAAAACACTGGATACAGCTAGAAATACGGGAGCACATTTGAATGAAAGTGAAGTTATTGCTGCATTGTCAGCTGGTGGATGTACAAAGCAAACACTAGTCACTCAGCCAGTTAACGATCTTAAAGACAAGCTTTCTGAAATTAAGAATATTGGTGCAGATTATGTTTCGTTAGTGGATCAAATCAAAGCAGGCGTTGCAGAACAGTTGGCAGCTGATCAAGATCTTGCAAGGCAGGTGGCCAATATATGACTAAAGATATAGAGAGAGTTAAACTTGAAAAAACATTAGAAACTCTAGAATCAGACTTTCTGAAGAGAAAAAGAACGTATGAAGAACAAGAAGAAGAGTTGATGTATGGATGTGATCAGACCAATCGACTATTTGATGATCTTGCAGACTCAACGATATACTATTTAAGAAAGTTTGAAGTAGAAGATTATGAATTTAGAAGTGCAATGTCTATTATAGAACAAAACAAAGAAGAGCTTCTAGTAGAAATCAAGCAAGAGCAAAGAAAGCGTGAATCAGCCTTTGAAGAGCAAAATTATGCCTATCAGAAGCAACGTAATGAGTTAGAAGACAAGATACTTAGCGTTAGGAGTGAATAAAGATGGATCTAGGGGTACTAGTTGGCGGTGCAGCGTTAGATACATTGCTAAAAGAAAGACAAAAACAAGCAGAGAAAGCAATTATTCAGGCTTCAGTTGCGAGTGCTGCGCTTTCAAAAATGCAGGGGAAAGTAAACAAAATAGAGCAAAGTACAAAAGATACGATGAATGTTACTAAATCAAGTGTCAATAATGTAACAACAGATATGTCTAGTTCCCTTAAAGGTTCCTGGGGAGATAGAGCAAAAGAAAGTTTTGCGAAAAACAGTGAGAAACTAGATAGTATTTAATCAGATGAGTGAGTTGATCTTCCCTAATATAAATAGAAAGAGAGTAAAAATAGGATACCAGATCAAGGTATCTTATTTTTGTAGATAATGTTCAATAGGGTATAGGCAATTGACCGTTTTGTGAACGCTGCTCTTACAAGGTTATTCAGTGTTTAATAGAGTTGCTCAATAAAGAAAAGAAAAACCATCAATTTTTTTGTCTATGGTATAATAAAAAAGTAGAAAGTTTATGGCGGTGGCACTTCTTCTAAAAAAGGGGGAGAGGCCTATGTTTTTCATTGTTTTCTTTTTCCCTGGAAAGGGATAAACATTGTCTGTTTATGAAGCGTTGATGTTTGCGATAGCTTTCGCAACATTGATACTGAAGATCAGTAACAAAAACAATAAAAAATAGAACCGTCATAATCTTCAGCATGGATTAACGGTTCTATTTCTATTATTCGGCTGCCGCTTTAAACGGGCTACATAAGAGGGATATGTTGAAGCATATCTCTCTTTTCATTTGTATTATAACATAAATCATACGTATAAACCAAACGTATGATTTATACGTATGAAAATGTATTGATTTAGATAATGTATTACATAGAAACTATCAATCAATTAATTTGAAAGTCGCTTAGAATCGTTCTCTGAAGCACTAAGATCAAGCTTTCGCTTGATTTTATAGACTGTTTCTCTTGATACATGATTTTTTTTAGCGATATGGACCACCGGATCACCAGCTGCAAGCATTGAAACAATATTATGATAGATAATTTGTTTTTGTGGATCGGGAGAATCTTCAGTATAAACGGTTGGCCGTCCTTTGTAGATTCCTTTTGCTTTAGCTGCTGCAATTCCTTGTCGTTGTCGGTCTCTAATTTTTTCACGTTCATTTTGAGCAATATAGCTGAGTAGAGATAAAAACATATCAAACATGGCTTTGTCTAGTAAATTATTGCCGGTGTTGAAATTTAAAAATGGTGCGTCTAAGAAGTTTACTTCTATATTATTGTTTCTGAAATAAAGAACTGTTTCTTTGATGTCGTCGTAATCTCTTCCCAAGCGATCAAGAGAGTCAAAAAAGAGAATATCCCCTTCCCTGGCGTAACTTAATAATTTTTGGAACTCTGGTCTGTTTGTATTCTTTCCACTGATCTTTTCTTGGAAGATTTTTTCAACTTGGAGTTTTTCCATTTCAATAATTTGCCGATCAAAATTTTGATCGATCGATGAGACACGAATATAACCAATTTTAGTCATTTTTTTCTCCTTTTTGAAACTGAATAATAGGCATGTATAATGGACAGTCGTAAATAGTGTAACATAGCGTTTTTAGGAAGTCCATTTTAAGTATACTCAAAAATGACAATAAATAATGTTTCTTTAATTAAAACAATAAATATTGTCTAATAGTAGTAGACAATATTTATTGTTTTTCGGAGGTGAGAAAGTAAAGTGATCAATTTAACAGAATTAGAAATAATGACGTTTCCTGAAGCAAGTGAACGATGGAATCGAGAGCGGACGTATGTCTTTCAAAAATATTTTAGTTCTCAAGATAAATTCCTACCAGGATCAGTTGATGTCATTGGGAATGGTAAAGGAACTTGGATCATTACGAAAGAAGGAATGGAACATTTAACGGGTCAAACCGAGAAGGAAGCAAATACAGGCTTATGGCGTGTAATCGTAGAGTTTGATTTCAGGATATTAGAGGAACACAGCTGCGACTCTGAAGGAGAAGCAAAAAGTCTTCTTAAAACGTTAACTAGAAAAGAATTAATGAAACGATCACCGGAGCTGCTTGATAAAGTTGAGTTCTCCTACTTAGATAAGCAGAAGCGAAATTATGGTGTTAGGATTGCTGGTAATACACTAATCTATTCAAAAAAGGTCAGCAAGAAATAAAAAATTGGAGGAGTAGAAAATGGCAAGAAAAGCATATGATCAATGGAAAATAGAACATACTCAATTTAATCGATCAGAAGTATTCTATGTAGAATGCGATTGTGGTGAATTAGCCCAAAGTGCCTTTCCAAAGAACTATTTTGAATGTTCAGAATGTGGGAAAAGATACGCACTGCATTATGGTGATTATGTTGAAATTGAGCAAAAAAAATGAGAGCGATGGAACTATTAACTATCCTGTCAGTCGATTTTCAGCATGATGTTGTCCAGGACATCAAGGTGGAACTTCAGAACAAAATAGCTCCAATTGGCAAAGTAGAGCAGCAAGAAGGTTGCCTGGTATTAATGGCCACTGATGGGAACATGAAACCGTTGACAACTAAAGAGATAGTGACAACTTTGATGTTAAACAAATCACTGCAACTGGTTAAAAAGGCTGAAATTAGTGAACCAATATACGGTTGTAGGGTTGTTGATCGTTCGCTAATATTGTAAACTAAATCTAACGGACTAGCTTAATGCGTCAGACTGGAGGAACGAGTGGAGAAAATCCCACCACAGTTACCGAAAACTTATTTTGTTCGGAGCGGTTATTTCAAAGGTTGGTTGAAAATTGATCCTAATTGGACGAAAAAAGAATTTAAAGCAGTGAAAGAGTATCTAAGTTCTAAAGAAGAAAAGATTAAAAAATAAATTAAAATTTTATAGACCACTAAGTTAGTTCGCGTGTAGAGAAGATTTTTTCATTCTAAAAAACAAAAAAGAGTATGGCTCCTATGTCAATACTCCGAACAAAAAAAGGCGAAAGAATTGCTTAATGCTCATTAAAAATAATAAATAAAAGAGACGTGTGAACCAATGCCTCTAAATTAGACGGCACATTTCTCTACTGATCAAAAGAAGACGCACTTAAATAACCCCTTCAATCGTCTTTTTTTGAAAAAAGGGGACGTTACTAAGCAACAAGAGAAATTCGATCTGTATTGTACCAACGAATGTAACTGTCAATGCCAACGATGGCTTCCTCAAGTGTTTTAAAGGATTGGAAATTCACATATTCGCGTTTCAAAATAGAGTGGAAGCTCTCTATTCTTGCGTTGTCCCCTGGACAACCTTTTCTTGAATAAGAATGCTTTATTTTTTTATTCGTTAATGTCTGATTAAATAAGTCGCTTGTGTATTGGCTTCCCATGTCGCTGTGTACTATTTCTATTCCTTGTGCCTGTAAATTTACTTTTTCTAGCACGCTTGTTGCTAATTCTTTCGTCATGTGGGCACCAACTTTATGAGCAATAACCCGACGGGTTTCTGGATGATAGAGACTGGCTAAATACGCCCACTTTCCTCTCACTGGAATATACGTGATATCCGTTAAAAGAACCTTAGACCAATCACTCTTTTTTCTGATTAGATTAGGTAATTGAGCGACTTCAGTATAAGATTTAGGTTTTTTCATTTTCTTTATCATCCGAGAGTGAATCCCTAATTCACGCATTAAACGATAAATTAGGTAACGACTGACAGGGATATTCAGTTCTTCTTTAAAATATTTTGTCATTCTTGGATATCCATACATCGGATAGGCTAACCAGGATTTCAATACCTTTTCTTTTATCTGTTGGCGTCTGCGCATTCGATCGCTAGGCATCCAGTTTAAATACGCATAATAGGTGGTTCTTGGGATTTTAAGAACCCTTAAAATACGAGTAATGCGGTGCTTTGCTTCTAAATTGACACGAACGACTCGTAAGACAGTCGCTCGTCCTTTGGCCATCAACTCTTTGCCAAAAGCACCGCCGCTCGCTTTAAAATAGCATTTTCTTCTTTCAAGCGTTTATTTTCTTTTAGCAATTCTTGCTCTTTTATTGAAAGAACATTTCGATCCAATGGATCTGCCTGCCGTATCCATTTCGTAAGTGTAGAGACACTTACATTGTATTCTTTCGATAGTGAGTTCGCAGACCGACCGGTCTGACTTAATGAAATCATGGATTCTCTAAACTCTTTTGAATATCTTGTAGCTGTGTTTTTTGTCTGCATAATAAAAACTCCTTTAATAGATTATAGCGAACAACTTGTCCGTATTTCTAGTATAGGAGCCTAAATCTCTTAAACGCAATCCCGTTCAACAATTGGTAAAAAAGGTTCAATCAACAGAAACACCCGAAGATGATATTCATGTTGCTTGGTATGTCATTTCGGGATCAGGATCACGTATAGAAGAGGCAGAAATTGCCTTTATTAAATGGTTGCAAGAGAAAAAAGTACCTGTGATTATTGTTCTAACAAAATCTTATGATTTAAATGAAGCAATTTTATTAAAAGATCAAATTGAACAACTGCTTTCAATAGTAAAAGGAGTAGTTATAGTGCTTGCAAAAGAGACAGAGACACAATCAGTTTTTGGGATTGAAGACTTAATTCAGACAACTGTCAATTGTTTACCAGAAGGACTACAGGCGTCTTTTATTCATTCACAAGAAGCTTCGATTGGTGTCAAACATAAAGAAGCTATTAAGATTGTAACTACTACGATGGCAGCTAATTTTGGAACAGGGTTTACTCCAGTACCAGGAACAGATGCTCCTATAATGATGACCTCTCAGTCAGTGATGATCACGAAAATAACATCAATTTATGGTATCGATATTGATAAGCAAAAAATTGAAACGGCGCTTGCGGGAATGTTAGGTGTTTATACGGCAATGATTTCTGGAAAAGCAATTGCTGGGGGTATTGCTAAAATGGTACCCGGAATTGGTACTATTGGTGGTGGATTGATTTCTGGCGGAGTAGGAATGGTTATCACTGGAGCATTAGGATTTGCTTATATAGAATTAATGGAATTAGTTTTGAAAGGACAAGTAGATTTAAGTACGATCACACCAGATGCGCTAACAGATGTTTTAGTGGAGTTACTACCTAAATATTTACCAAACAATCAATAGAAGCAATTCAATATTTTTTGTTTGTAAGTTAGAAAGAAACGTTTAAAGGAAGGGAAAAAATGAATAGAGATTGGCAAAAATTGAAAAAATCTTCAAATCAAATTCCTACGAATGAATCATTACTTCCCTACATTTTGGAAGTACTAAAAAATGGCGAAGAAGTAACAAATCAAGTGGTCATTAAAAGAGTGAACGAGTTTTTAAAAATTCCAGAATCAATCTCGGCAATCAAATATCCCAAATATCCAGACAGTGAGGGTATATTGACGAACAGGTTTAGTTTTGCATTGAGTACATTATACAAGGCTAAGGCAATTGAACGTCCCAACCGAGGTATTTATAAGATTACTGAAGAAGGCTTATCTTTGTTAAACCAATTTGGGGAGAATTTAACGAAGAAAATAGTAGAACAACAACCGTCTTATAAAGAATATATGGAGGAACTAGCAGTTAGAAACGAGCGTTCAGGGAATAGATTAATTTTAAAAAATGACTCTAAGACAATAAATAATGAAGTTGAGGCGCTCATTACTACTCAAAATAATGAAGTAGCTATTGAACTTTTGGATAAAGTACGCTTAGTAGAACCTTATTTCTTCGAGAAACTTGTAGTTGATTTACTTGTTTCAATGGGTTACAGTGGCGAAAATGGTGAGGCAAAAGTAACAAGTCGAACAAATGATGGTGGGATCGATGGCATTATAAATCAAGATCCTTTAGGAACAAGTACTGTATATATTCAAGCAAAAAGATATAAAGAATCGAATACAGTCAGCCGTCCAGATATTCAGTCTTTTTATGGGGCACTTGCAGGAGTTAATGCAGATAGAGGGGTTTTTATTACAACGTCTAAATTTTCTATCGGAGCACAAGAATTTGCAAAAAATCAAGGAATTGTTCTAATTGATGGAATAAAGCTTACAGAATTAATGATGCAGTACAGCGTCGGTATTGAGGAAGCAAAAGTTTATAAACAGTTTCGCATTAATAACGACTATTTTGAAGAGAATACTTGAAGGAATTTTAAAAATAATTATTATACCGCAGCAGCATGCAATAAGTGCATGTTGTTTTTTTGTCTTCAAGGAAAATATCTCATGCTAGACAAGGGGAACGTAAGTTTGTATACTGTTTGTATTAAATCATTCGAAAAAGGTGAGGTTAATGAAATTTGACTACGAAAAAGAACCAAGCAGAGATATCCTTTGTATCGACTGTAAATCATTTTATTCTAGTGTAGAATGTGTGGAACGTGGTCTACACCCTCTTAAAACGATGCTAATTGTAATGAGCGGTGCAGAAAATGCTGGAGGCTTAGTGTTAGCGGCCTCTCCCCTCGCAAAAAAAGTATTAGGAATATCCAATGTGACTCGCTCAAACGAAGTGCCTTATCACAAGGATTTATTGATTGTCCCTCCCCGTATGTCCTATTATATGGCTAAAAATGTAGAGATCAATCAGATTTATAAATCGTTTGTTGCAGATGATGATCACGCTGTTTTTAGCGTTGATGAATCGTTTCTTGATGTGACCAATTCTCTTAAATTATTTGGCTGTAAAAATGCGTATGAAATGGCTCAGTTGATCCAGCACAAAGTAAAGGATCAAACAGGCATTTATGTAACGGTAGGAATTGGGGAAAATCCGCTTTTGGCGAAGCTTGCTTTAGATAACGACGCAAAGCATAGCAAGGACTTTATCGCAGAGTGGCGTTATGAGAACGTGCAGGAAAAAGTTTGGGGTATCCACCCTATGACTGAGTTTTGCGGTATCGGTAATCGCACAGTTAGGAGACTTAATTGGTTGGGAATTAGGACTATCAAAGAAATTACTGAAGCCGATCCCTACCGATTAAAACGAGAATTTGGTGTAATGGGTTTACAGCTGTATGCACATGCTCATGGGATCGATCGCAGTTTTTTAGGTCAACGAAAACCAGCTGCTAAAATGGATAAATCTATAGGCAATAGCCAGGTACTCCCTAGAGATTATACTCGACAAGATCAGTTAGAACTCGTGTTAAGAGAAATCGCTGATCAAGTTGCTACCAGGTTACGCAGCAGTCACTTAAAAACGGGCTGTGTCGCTGTATCAGTGGGCTACTCTAAAGGATATATTGACAAGCAAGGAAGATCAGGATGGCGAAAACAAATGAAAATACAGCTCTCTAATAATACAAGGATCCTATCGGAATATGTCATTCAGTTATTCCGGTCTGAATACAACGGCCAAGATGTACGACACGTTGGTATCTCGTACTCAAAATTAGAAAAAACGGACTCCCTTCAGTTGGATTTATTTTCAGATCCTGAAGAAGAATTTAGTGAGCAGCGCTTAGACTTTTTAATCGATGCTATCCGGAAGAAATATGGCTTTAAATCGCTAATACATGCCTCTTCCCTGCTTGACGGAGCGACGGCCGTTTCAAGATCAGGTTTAATTTCGGGTCATGCTGGAGGAAATGTCGGGGTGCAATCATGAAACGGACTAAGAAGGAGTTTTTTGACTACAATGAATATCGTGATCGTGGGATGGCGTATAAATGGGATACAGCATTTGCTATAGGTGAGCTTCAAGAAGGAATTAAGGAGTCTTCTGCAGAATCAAGTAGAGATTTAGAACGTCTCCCCCAACAGGACAGAAAATATATTGAATACTGCCTAGAACGTTCGATGAAGCATAACAAGATACTAGAGGTACAATTGAACGAATTGGATGAATTAGGACGTGTAAAGGAGCCTATATGGGGAAATTTTAGAGGTTTTTGTGATCTGGATGTTCTTTTGATTGGTGATCAATATGTAGATTATGGAAATATCCGATATATCAAGATACACGACTTTAGGAAATGGTTAGCTGATCCGGAAGATGCCAATACCTCCCCTTTTGAAGATCAGTATACAGAGACTAAAATCTCTGAACAAGTAAAGATAGATGCTGCATTTACGGAATATTTTACTGACAATGAATGGATTGAATAAGAGGTTTAAGTTTAGAAAAAGCCACTTTCTATAAAAATAGAAGTGGCTTTTTTTATATAATTCAAAGATATTTGCTGATATTCAGTTGGTTAGATTCAATTATAAGAGTAACTTAACTACATTTCTACAGAACAATACACCTCCATAGACTATTTTTTTAAAAAAATAGTTTTGTGGCTTTACGTTTTTATTGATATAGTGTATAATCACATTATCAAAGTTAATAACAATCATACTAACGTTAACAATAACATTAATGCTAATATGTTTGTTAGCAATCATATTAGCATTAGAAAGGGAGAGATTTATGGAGGATATTTTAAAAAAAATAAAATGGATTGTTGGTTCGGAACTAACGACGTATGAGATTGAGCGACAAACTGGTATTTCGCGAGCTACCATAGCAAACATGAGAAAGAAAAAAGATACATATGACTATTCAAAAATGTCATTACAAAATGCAATAACTTTGAGTAAATATTATGACTCGATACGAGAATCTTCTCAAATCTTCCAGGATCAAGGTGGATTTATCTCTTTTACAACTTCTTTGGATCGATGGCTTACTAAGGCAGCAAGCATGGAGAATGAATCTGATGAAATGAGAATTATCATTACGAAGCTTAAGGACCTGACACTAAAAGATATGGATTTACTACAAGATTTATACAGTTTGTACAAAGATTCAATTGTTAGAGACAGCAGTACTAATTCAGATAATAAGGAGTGATACAATGAATAACGAAGAATCAATGATTCCCGTCTATAACGCAAAAACAATCGCACCGAGCACCAACAAAGGTGGCGTGCTTAAAACAACAATAGCGGTTAATGCAGCTGGATATTTGGCTAAACAAAACAATAAAATCCAACCTTGGAGGAAAAATAAAGTACTTTTGATCGATATCGATAGTCAAGGAAATGTATCGTTATCTTTTGGTTTAAATCCTGATAGGTATGAAAATTCAATTTATGATGTTTTAGTAAATAATTTATCTCCAGAAAAAGCAATTGTTTCAGTTCATGAAAATATTGATATTTTACCTGCAAATGATGACATGGCTTTTTTTGAGTTAGATGTTTTAACCAGTACAACCCCACCGGAGGTTGTTAAAAATAATGAAAAAACAATAGAAATCATAAGAAAGACAATTGCTTCATTGAAAGAATTGAAGAAAAGATCTAAAAAAGAAAATCTTGATCAATTTACTGATTTAGTTGCACAAATTGAAAAAGACATACAACAACAACTAACAGAATTAACCAACATGTTATCCCAAGATAACAAGAGAGTAGGGGATTTCTATACACTTCTAAGAACTGCTATAGAGCCTTTGAAACAGAAATATGATTTTATAATTATTGATACGCCTCCACAATTAGGTGTAACAGCAGCGAATGTGTTTACGGCAGTTGATGATGTATTGATTCCTTTTCACCCTGAAAAGTACTCATTTAGAAGTATGATTAAGACGATTAGAGCTATTGATAATTGGAAGGAATCCAATCCAGCTCTTACAATAAAAGCGATAATACCTGTTAAAGTAAAGGAAAAAACAATTACTCATTCTGTTTTCTTAGAAAACTCAGAACAGATTATTACTAGCAGTGACCCAATCGAAATAACAAAAACATATATTCCTGAATCAATTAAACCAGCTGAAGCAATAGCGAAGTATAACTTACCTTTTGAACTAATTGATGAAAAAGATTTGAAAACAAAAAAAGATAAGGAGCAGGTTCTTCCAATTCAGAATATTTTTGATAAGCTGTTTGAAGAACTTGGCTACTAATTTAAGGAGTTGAAACTTTCATGGCCAGACAGTCAAATAGTAACAGGAAGGGTTTCAGCCCACAGAACTTATTAGCAGGTCTAGATACAGAGCTGGATAATGATATCTCCCCTACTGACAAGCCTTCAGATAATGATGAATTAAAGGAAACAATAGATGATCAATCAAAAAATGATATGGATAAAAAAGAAAAAGACGATAACCTTACTGATCTCAATAGCTTAACTGAAGAACAAATATCGGAAAACAATGCTGATACAGTGGAAGAATTAGATCATGAGAATGAAGCTCGTACAGATAAAATACAATCACAAAGACCTTCTGAAACGACCAATATCGAAGAACCAACGAGACCATCGTTAGATGACTTAGTGAACAAAGTTGAGTCCAAAAAAGCCCAAGAGAATGTCTATTTACATGAAGATGTTAAGGATGATTTAGAGGTATTTGGAAAGCTTATTGGGAAAAATAACGGTGGGAAATCTTTTGTTGTTGAGACCGCCCTGCTAGAATATTTTGAACGAAATAGTGACTATTTAGAAATTGCTCGGAGTAAATATGGTAAGAAAAAGAAGAGATAAAATACGATAGACCCAAGGAATGTAAAGTTCTTAGGGTCTTTTTTTCACTAGCATAAACATTAGCGTACATATTCTCAACGTCAATCACATTAACGTTATCGATATTGACTATAATAATGTAGTTGTTAATATTAATGTTATTGTTAACGTTAATATTAATGCTAGCAACAGTAATATCATTAATAAGGATAATTATAACGTTGATAACAATATAGTTAATGTTATTGTCATTGAAAATATAAATGATAGTGATAACAATAATGACAATATTATCCATAGCGTTTAATCGTTAAACGAATAAAACATAATAAAAGATAATCACTTTACGATTATTCGGAAACGTGGTATCATTAGTCAGTATAAAAACGACTAAAATGACATACGAACAAACGAAATTTTAATTAAGTTCAGTATTTACAAAATATATGAACTAGGTTAATGTATATTCGAACAATAAAAAAAAGAGACCTAAAATTAATTTGATTGGAGTCAAACTAATTTTTAGAAATCACATACCCAAACTATGTGTTCCACTTGTCTCAATTTGTGTAAGTATATAAGTGTTTTAACCGGCACTTTTATTGATATTATTATACCAAATTTTGACAAAAAATACAATAGATTTAGGCTTATTTGTTGCGCAAAAATGGCTATTTTGCTAGTTTTTGGTAATAAATTTATTAAATCCAGTATTCGTGAGGACACAAGGGTTACTTTGTGTCCTCTTTTTTTGGAAAGGAAACCAAAATGAGCGTACTGAAGCAAGACCTAAATCTTATTTATGCTGCCATTCTAAAGGGTGGATTAAGACAATATAAATATAAAAATAGCAACTTGCGCTCATTTGTTCAGCAACCAGAGGGAAAAAAGGGTGCTATATTTGGTTTCCGATCAAAAGAAGCAATGAATATGGCTCGTGGTGTAGTGTTAACCTCTGAAGAAGCTCTTTGGGAAAATGAAAACTCGTTTACTCATTGGACGCCAAACGTGTTTAGATATGGTACCTACACAGACGATCGTAGACTCTTTGTAACAGGGCACAAGGATCAAAACTTAAAACAGATAAACACGTTCATGATCGATATCGATGTGAAAATTGGCCAATCATGCTCCGGCCAAGATATTATGGATCGCAGCATGGACTTAGGGTTTATACCCACTATGATTTTGGAAACTCCAGGAGGTTACCAGGTATATTATGTGCTGGAAAATCCCTGGTTTATTTCGAGTGCAAATGGCTATAACTCAGTAAAAATTGCAAGAAACGTTTCGAATAATTTAAGACGATATTTCGCTGAAGAACTGCCGGTTGATATGGGCTGTAATCATTTTGGAATCGCTCGAATACCTAGACACGACAACATTTTACAGTACAATCCTGAAATGACTTATGATATGCAAACTTTGATTGACTGGTCATTTAAATACTCAGCAGATAACCAAATTGACATAGAAAGACCTAAGCTATTTCTGTTGCCTAAAAAAAGTAAGCAAAAGGATGCAGCTTGGGTTGATCAGCTGCTTAATAACACACAAATCGAAGGAGATAAGGGTCTACTAGGACGTAATAGTGCTATTTTCACGATGGCATTGGCTTATTATTCTTCCGGAGAATCACTAGAAAATTGTTACGACGATATGGATCAATTCAACACTAATTTAGGCAATAAAGCTTTGAAAGATTCTGAAGTTAGACGTGCGGTTGAATCAGCATACTCAGGAAGATATCACCAAGCAGAACAAGAAAAAATCGATTTACTTATCGAAAGTTGGGGTGCAGAGAAGGCTTCTAAGGCTCCATTTAGCAAAAGAAAAGGGGACAGTGGGTATAGAAGTCACCCAAGTACCTGGTATAAATTCAAAAAAGATCGATCAGAGAGAAAATACTCTCACAAACATGAGTGGAAAGCTGATTTGTTGGCTTTTTTGAAGGAAAAAAGTTATACGTATAAACCGTATTTCGTGACGACCAAAAGAGAAATTACTGAAGAACTGAAGATCCCTAGTCGATCATTGGACAAAGTACTTAAAGAGTTGCAGCAAGAAGGACGTATTTTTTTCACTGTGAAAGCTGGTAGAGGTGGTGGAATTAGGATGGCTACAAGAAATGCCTTGATCCAAACAATACTGCACGTAAAAAAAGAAGTACAAGCAGCATATGTAGAGTCCATTTTAAGCGTCTTTCCCTGGGCAGGTAACTTAGTTAATCAATATTTTAACCAACCAAAAAGCAGAGAAAAACGCTATATACAGCTGGAATTAGGAGGCTTGGACACAGGTTAAAATAAAACGCGCAAATTGCCTATTACTTTATATCTATGATACGTTTTCTTCTTGTGGTACGATTATGTCTGTTCTTTCTGTATTTGTTGTTTATGATTTTGTTAGTGCTATTTATTTTACTCATAAAAATTAAAGGTTTAGAGGATGTGACAAGACGGGTTCCTATTTAATGTATCTGTAAGTAGCTCTATGGTATTTTTTATGTTTGAATGTAATTACCCATTGTTAGTGTATTAAGAAAACTATTATTATTTGAGGAGAAATTAAATGGAAAATGTTGTCAATATTTTTGATGAAGAGAAACAAATTATTCTGATTGGTACTAATCATGTGGAACAAAGTAGTGTTGAACTTGTTCAACAAATAATTGAGCAGGAGCAGCCGGATACAGTTTGTATAGAGTTGGATGAAAAACGTTTTGAAAAATACACTCAGCCTAAAATGTGGGCGGAGATGGACATTATTAAAGTTATAAAATCAGGAAAATTACCTGTGCTGTTTTTCGAAGTTTTGTATTCTGCATTTCAACGGAAATTGGCTTCAAATGTTGGTACCAAAGCAGGTGGAGAAATGTCTCAGGCAATTACTAGTGCGAATAAAATCGATGCGAAAATAGAACTAATTGATCGAGATTCTCAAATTACATTTAAACGTTTGTGGCGGAACCTTTCATTTTGGCAAAAGCCGAAGTTATTCGGTGCATTTGGAAACGAATTTGACATGGCTGAACAGGATAATTTAGCTGATTTACTAGAGTCTGAAAATTTTGAGAATGTATTTGTTAACATACGAGAAAAGTTTCCTAGTGTATATAAAGATATGATTAGTGACAGAGATCAGTATATGGCAAGCAGACTCACTGATTCAAAAGGGAAAAAGATTGTTGCGGTTGTCGGTAGAGCACACTTAGAAGGGATAAAAAATAATTTTGGTAATAGAATTAACATTTCTGAGTTGAACACAATCCCACCTAAAAGACTGAGCAGTAAAGTTTTAGAATGGGTATTTCCAATGTTAATAATTGCATTATTAGGTGTGTCATTTTTATCTGGTACTACGGTTGGTATTCAACAGTTAATCCGATGGTTTATGTGGAATGGTGGATTAGCAGCACTTTTTACATTACTAGCTTTAGGTCATCCATTAACTATATTGACTGCATTAATTACAGCACCTATAGGAGCGTTAAGTCCTGTTCTTTCTGTTGGTGTTTTTACTGCTATTGTTGAAGCTACTGTAAGAAAGCCACGTGTTAATGATTTTTTAAAAGTTCAAGATGATTTAAAGAAAATTTCTACGGTTTATAAAAATAGAGTTTTAAGGGTTATTTTAGTGTTCTTTTTTGCTAATATTGGTGGAGCAATAGGCAATATTGTTGGTGGATTAGACATTATAAAAAGTTTATTAAATTGAGGGGATATGTTATGAAAAAGAGTATTTCAATAATTATAACTATTTTTTTAGGCAGTTTGTTAGTTGGTTGTAGTAAGGAAAATCAAAAAAATTCAACGGATTATCAAGTTATGAAAAGGGCGGAAGCTACTGAACTGTTATCTGTGGATATTTCTTTAGCAACTGATACAGTTAGCCATACTGCATTGTATAATACGTATGAAGGGTTATATCGGTTAGGAAGTTCAAACGAAGTGATCCCTGCAGGTGCAACCAAACTACCACAAGTTAGTGAAGATGGACGAAAGTATACAATCGAATTGAATAAAAAATCTAAATGGTCTGATGACAAGCCTGTAACAGCAAAAGATTATGTTTTTTCTTGGCAAAGAACAATTGATCCTCAAACAGAATCACAATATGCACAACTATTTTCAAACATAAAAAACGCAAAAAAAATTATGACTAAAGAATTAAAACCTACCGAATTGGGAATTAAAGCTATTGACGATTATAAGTTAGAGATAGAACTAGAATCAGCAACGCCCTACTTTCAAAATCTTTTAGCATTTCCTAATTTTTTTCCACAGCGAGAAGATATAGTAAAAAAATATGGTTCTGAGTATGCTACAACCTCGCAAAAAGCTGTTTATAACGGTGCTTTCACTTTAACTAATTATGATGCAAGTTCAGGTGGAGCAACAAAGTGGACATATAAAAAAAATCAGAACTATTGGGATAGATCAAAAGTTAAACTTGATAAAATTGAAAACACAGTGGTTAAAGATGCAGGAACTGCCTTTGCTATGTATGAGTCAGGAAAACTAGATGAAACTTATCTTTTAGGAGAGTATGTAAATCAAAATAAAGGTGAAAAAGAAGTGATAACCATTTTGAAACCTTCAACATACTATTTACAATTTAATATGATTGATAAAGATTCTTTTTTGTCAAACAAAGAAGTTAGACAAGCAATGTCCAGTATTACAAACAGAAAAGAAATAGTTGAAAATGTATTAAATAATGGCTCAAGAGAAGCGATCTCATTTGTACCTAAAGGCGTATATTATAATCCTGATACTGGAGAAGATTTCTCTGAAACATATGAGCCCAAAATGGAATATAATGTTAAAAATGGAGTAGACACTTGGAACAAGGTTTTTAACAATCAAAAAATGGAAATTAAATTATTAATCCCTGATGATGACGGAATAAAAAAAGTAGCAGAGTATTTACAAGAGTCGGGGTTCACGTATCAATGGAACGAAATTTTACTCTAAGATTTCTTACATGAATTTGTAAACCCTATAAAATCAACGTTTCTAAATTTAATTATGAGAACTTACTCATTTTACAGAGGTTTTCTCTCGGAACAATGGAACGAAATTTTACGGTAGGGGTTAAAACACGAACAATAAAAAGAGCTATCTATCTTTTTTAGATAAATAGCTGTGTGATTATTGTCCTAAGGGACGAAATTCTCCTTCGTTTAATTGCTCATTATATTTGAAAGAATATTTCCCCATGAAATTAATGTGTTCTGATACTAGAGGGGAAGAGAATTGAAGAACTTCTTCTTGTATTTGGTTCTCTGAATTAGCTTCCTGAAGTTGTTCTATAGCTTTTTCCATATAAAGCGTGTTCCAATAAATAATTATATTTGCAACAAGTCCTAAAGCGTTTAATTGGTTTTCCATACCATCAAAATAGCTTTGATAGATTCGTCCATTTTTACCATAGCATATTTTTCTATACAAGCTATGGCGAGATTCTCCTTTATTCAGTTGTTCTAGAATATTTCGTGCGTATTCTTCATCAGATAGATATCTGAGTTGATGTTTTGTTTTAAATATTTTTCCAACTTCAATTAATGCACGCCCCAATGGAGTAGGATTTCCTTGATGTTGGAGAGCACGAATAAGATAGCTGGCTTGGACGGTTCCTGATTTTAGAGAACCTGCAATTCGTAAGATATCATCCCACTCTTGCTCTATAATTGTTGTATTTATAGTATTTTTTGAATGTTCGTTCAGAATTTTGTAATTAGCATTTTTGTCTATTCTCCATATTTTTGTTTCGTTTGCTTTAGCTATTCGGGGGCTAAATTGAAAACCTAGTATTCCAAATAATCCAAATACAAGATCACTGTATCCAGCAGTATCAGTCATTATCTGACTAGGTGTTAATGTACTTGTTTGATTTAACAGTCCTTCAAGCAAATAGACTGAATCTCTAATCGTCCCAGAAATAACCATACCATGAAATCCAACATAGGAATCAGATAGAAAGTTATAGTATGTGATCCCTTTACCTCGACCAAAATATTTAGGGTTCCGTCCTGAATGTAGAGATTTCTTTGGTGTAGTAAAGCGTATACCGTCCGCTGAAGCCATATCTCCTGTTCCCCATATATAAGGTAAAGCAAGTTTCTGATAGGCGTCTACGACCTTATTATTGGCTGCTGTTAAAGTATCTAATCGTATATAGTTTTGATTGACGTAGGATAAGCGGTCATTTTTTAAACTTTCTGTACTCTTCTTAGCAACGGGTGACAGCCCTATATTGCACGCTTCAGCTAATAACACTGCTAAGATACTTATATCCAGCTCTTTCATACGCGATCGATTTTCATTTAAATGTGAAAAACACTCTGTAAGCCTTAGTCGCTGATTTACCTCTAATAATATTTCAGGAAGGTCAACAATGGGAAGATTTCTATGAATTTCCTCAATAAGACGTGGTTTAGATAAACTTTGTCTTTTTAGCGGACTAATAATCAATTCTGTTTGTCCATTTTTTTCCTCTATCCTAGCCATGTTGCTATTATTCCAGTTTTTTAGTGTTTCTCTATAAGACATTTCTAAACTGATTTTAAAATCTTCTACAGCAATAGCTCCGTCCTCTGCAAGACCTAACTGATTTACAAAGGATTTTCTTTGCTCATTCCATACATTTTTAGGTATTAGATTTTGCAATGGATCATTATATCTATGACTATAAGGGACATAAACAGTATGTGTCTTTATGCCTTTTATAAAAAGTTCCATAGCAGCAATTATGATTCCTTTATTAGCATATGCTTGATTTTTATCGATAAAATTATGCCACTTGGTTGGCAGATAGTCTTGTATTTTTTCAAAATCTTGATATCGAAGAAATAGATCTCCTTTATCTCTTAAAAAAGACCAAATATAAGCTACTGGACTATCTTTATCACTAACTAAAAAAGGAATATGAGCAAGAATATCCGGAAGTAACCTTTTAAATTTTGAAAATGAGTTTAATAATTCTTTGATTGCCACAGGTTCTTTATCCGAACTCACAATACGTTTTACTTTTGACACAGCTGCTACTATCTCTTGTTTCTCGCGTAGCTCTAAAACATAATCTAACAGCTTCTCAGGTGGAGTTTGTTCGTCAATCAGATCCTCTACAATATGAGACAGCATGGCTGCTGCATTGTCCAAATCTTTTAGTGATCGGAGTCGTTCTTGCTGTTCCTTTTTCTTTGCAAGGTTGATAATACTAGTAAAATACTTTTCTAATGCTAATAATAATTCGTCCATAGCAACTGATCGATACTCTGCAATAAATGAAACTAGGTAAGCTAAACGTCTACTTTCAGGCATACGCTGAATACTTTGCGATTTGGCTTTAGCTGTATACTCAGCATATAATTTTATCTTCCCTTTAGGAATCTGGCTGAAATCCCAAAAATCAACTGAAAAAGAAGCAAATTCTTTTATTCTTTGAAATCCACGTTTAATCTCATAATAAGACGGTTCTTTTAGAGGTTCTCTTAAAGCGTCCAACTTTACTGTAAACAAAGACGTTTTTCCTTCCATAAAAAACAGCGTCAATTGATTGATTCGTTCAATTTCCTTCTTACTAGGAATATTTACAATTGCTTGCTCTATATCTTTGGTTACAGCGTCTATAATGCGCGATATAAACCGTTCGAATGTAGTAAGACCTGGGAGAATTATTTTTTCGTTTATACACTTATTCAAGAAACGATCAGCAAGAAGAGTTGTTTGCTCTGTAGAATACCAAGCACCTTCATATATCCACTGCTCTAAATAATCTAAAACGGCTTGGTCATGGAACTGCCTGTAAGAGTATAGTTCCTGAATCATGAGTGCATGCTGCTTGATTGTAGGAATTCTTGTATAGTAAGAGAACATACGACTTTCAATAGACAACTGCTCTGCCATGTACTCTATTACTTCATTAGGAACATTTGTTAAATCAGAAAGAAATGTTCCTAAAAATCGTACAGTCCCTAACTGTACTGCAAAACCAATTTTAGTACTATCGTTTCGCAAAGTTTTAATAATTGATTTGTCATAATCGTCCAAATGAAAGTATTTCACTAATTGTTCATCGGAAGGAAGGCCCGCATAAGATCCAAAAGACTGTTTTTGTTCTTTACTCATTATCTGTACAGGCATTTAGTCACCTGCCATTTCTTGTTCGAACTCTTTTACTCGACGATAAAATGTGCTTGGGGACAATTCTAGTTTATTTATAGTATCAGTTGCTGTTTGCTCCCCATTTTTCCAACTAAAATACTGTCTTTTGAATTCTTCTGTTATTGCCAATTTAGGTCTACCAAAGACCGTACCAGCAGATTTTGCAATTTCAATCCCTTCAGTTTGACGCAGTTTGCTCTTCTTTCGTTCCTGATCTGCTACATAAGAAAGCATGCTCAAAAACTGATCTTCTAATAAAAGACCAATGTCCCCCATAGTTTTAAACTTTCTACTATCAAATAATTCTGAATTTTCTAGAACAATAATATCTGCTTTTATCTTTCTTGTAATATACTTCCATTCTTCAATTACACCAGAATAGTTTCTCCCTAAACGATCTAAAGAGTCTAAGTAAACAATATCTCCAGAACGAAGCATATGAAGTAATAGTTGATACTGTGGACGATCAAACTCAGCACCTGATTGTTTATCGACAAATATATAACGAGATTCAATACCTAAATCATTAAACTTCTGTATTTGTCGATCTAAATTTTGTTCTTTAGTGGAAACTCTAGCATAGCCAAAAAGCATGTTTATTTTCTCCTTTCATATATCAAAATGTCATTAATAATTATGACACATATCAAAAGTGAAAAACATAGGTTTTGACACATGGTTTTGCATAAGAAAAGACTTTATCAAAAAGTATACTTTTTGACAGACCAAATTTAGAAAAACAAACATTATTATAGAGAAGAACCAAAACATTCGACTTTATACCGTAAAGTTTCGTTCCACTGATACCTGAACCCCTGTTACTGGATATAAAAGGCCTTTTTTCTAGCTATATCAAAGAAATCCCAAAAATAGATTCCAAAGACTTAAAACAAATAAAAAAAATTATCAGTAAGAAGAAATACTTCACTTTTTATGATTACAAACTCGTTAGTAATCACATTATGAATTTTTCAAAAAAAGATATTGAGTTCTTTGTAGAAACTATGTTTCCAGTCGAAAATATACATCTACGAGACATAGAAACTCGAAATGTAATCAGCCAATTTTTTGTAAATTTAGTAACAAAATTCATGTATAGCAATGATCGCAGTGAAGCTAAAAAGTATCTAAACTTAGCTAGAGAAAACAACAAAGAATACAGAAATTATTATTTCTCAATTCAGATCCAATATTTTGAATATATAGTTGCCTACCTAGAAACCTCTGAACCAGACTATTTAACCAAAGCAGACTACCTTATGAAAGCTGTTGAAGATATAGGCGATGTCAACACTGCTAAAACAATGAGACTAGAGTTCAAAGAATTATTAAAAGAGGAGAAGATAGATATTCCAATAGGCTCATTTCCCACAGTAATTACAAAAGACTCATAGTTGCAATAGAGCACTGAACAAGTGCTTTTTTTCGTGCAACGTATCACAGATATAAAGTAATTGGCAATTTGCAGGTTTAATTTTAACCTGTGTCCAAGTCTCCTAAATCTAGCTGCTGATAGCGATTTTCGGTGTTTTTAGAGGTGTTGAAATATTGATTAACTAAGTTACCTGCCCAGGGAAAGACGCTTAAAATGGACTCTACATATGCTGCTTGTACTTCTTTTTTTACTTGCAATATTGTTTGGATCAAGGCATTTCTTGTGGCCAACCTAATTCCACCACCTCTACCGGCTTTAACAGAGTAAAAGAGTCTGCCTTCTTCTTGTAGTTCCTTCAGGATTTTGTCCAATGATCGACTAGGGATCTTCAATTCTTCGACAATTTCCCTTTTAGTTGTCACAAAATATGGTTTGTACGTGTAACTTTTATCTTTAAGGAATGCTAATAAATCAGCCTTCCACTCATGCTTGTGAGAATATTTTCTCTCAGATCGATCTTTTTTAAATTTATACCAGGTACTTGGGTGACTTCTATACCCACTACTGCCTTTTCTTTTGCTAAACGGAGCCTTAGAAGCCTTCTCTGTACCCCAACTTTCGATAAGTAAATCGATTTTTTCTTGTTCTGCTTGGTGATATCTACCTGAGTATGCTGATTCAACCGCACGTCTAACTTCAGAATCTTTCAAAGCTTTATTGCCTAAATTAGTGTTGAATTGATCCATATCGTCGTAACAATTTTCTAGTGATTCTCCGGAAGAATAATAAGCCAATGCCATCGTGTAAATAGCACTATTACGTCCTAGTAGGCCTTTATCTCCTTCGATTTGTGTGTTATTAAGCAGCTGATCAACCCAAGCTGCATCCTTTTGCTTACTTTTTTTAGGCAACAGAAATAGCTTAGGTCTTTCTATGTCAATTTGGTTATCTGCTGAGTATTCAAATGACCAGTCAATCAAAGTTTGCATATCATAAGTCATTTCAGGATTGTACTGTAAAATGTTGTCGTGTCTAGGTATTCGAGCGATTCCAAAATGATTACAGCCCATATCAACCGGCAGTTCTTCAGCGAAATATCGTCTTAAATTATTCGAAACGTTTCTTGCAATTTTTACTGAGTTATAGCCATTTGCACTCGAAATAAACCAGGGATTTTCCAGCACATAATATACCTGGTAACCTCCTGGAGTTTCCAAAATCATAGTGGGTATAAACCCTAAGTCCATGCTGCGGTCCATTATGTCTTGTCCAGAGCATGATTGGCCAACTTTAACATCGATATCAATCATGAACGTGTTGATCTGTTTTAAGTTTTGATCCTTATGACCTGTTACAAAAAGTCGGCGATCGTCCGTATAGGTACCATATCTAAACACGTTAGGGGTCCAATGAGTAAATGAGTTTTCATTTTCCCAAAGAGCTTCTTCAGAAGTTAACACCACCCCATGGGCCACACCCATTGCTTCCTTCGAGCGGAAACCAAATATAGCACCCTTTTTTCCCTCTGGTTGCTGAACAAATGGACGCAAGTTGCTATTTTTATATTTATATTGTCTTAATCCACCCTTTAAAATGGCAGCATAAATAAGATTTAGATTTTGTTCCAGTACGTTCATTTTGGTTTCCTTTCCAAAAAAAGAAGAACACAAAGATACCCTTGTGTCCTTACGAATACTGGATTTAATAAATTTACTACTAAAACTAGCAAAATCGCCAGTTTTGCGCACCAAATAAGCCTAAATCTATTGTATTTTTTGTCAAAATTTGCTATAATGTATTTAATAAAGTGACTCGAAAACACTTATCAAATTTATAGAAATTGAGACTACGGAACACATAGTTTGGGTATGTGATTTCTAATGAGTTAATTTGACTACCAATCAAATTAACTTTTAGGTCTCTTTTTTTTATTTTAAAATTAGATTAACTTATCTCTAAAATTTTGTAAACTGTTTTTTTATTTTATAATTCCAACATTTCATCGATTCTATTTCTAAGATCCTGCAATTCTTCATCCGTTTTGATACTTAGGATAGTTGTTCTTGCTTGTTCTAAAGCGTATTCGTGTTTTGATAAAATAAGCTCATATTTAGCTGTAATCATTTCCTCTAATCGATCTAATGCTTCATTTCCGAAACTCCGCGTTCCATTATCAAATTCTCTGACATAACTTGGAGAAAGTCCTATTGCTTTTGAAAGCTCAACTCTACTTACATAATAGTTTTTGACCAGAAATTTTAGTAAAAATCGATCATATTCGTTTCTAAACTGCTTACTCCCCTCTTCCATATCTTTCCTCCTTTTGTTGTTACAAACAACAACAATTTACATGATAAGATTACCATAAAAACTAGTTTTAATCAATTCTAAATCATCACCAAATTTTTATTGCTTACAAGAATGTATTGTTAATAGGCTTTATTATCATTATCAATATATTACTAATATATTACTAATATATTCTATTTAGTAATATTTTTAGTAATAGTAACTATAAATGCTGTTGTTTTTGCTTTTCTTTCTTAACTTTATCTTTGTTGTTGTTTTTAACAACGAATTATGGTATTCTATTTTTGTTAGTAATACAGTCTATTTTTAATAGTAATATTTTATATTTAAACAAAATTACTTTTAGCATTAATCTATAAGAAAGAAGGAGAAAAACATGGCAGTAGGAATTACCGTTGCAGCAAACAAAGGCGGAGTTGGAAAGACTCTTATCACTATTAACATCACTGGCGCTCTTAGAAAGGCATTTCCAAATGCAAGAATACTTGTTGTTGATACTGACGCCCAAGGAAATACTACTAAATCTTTTAGAGTAAAAGTAGCCAATGATCAAAATACAATTTATGATGTATTTATGGGGACTGCATCAGTTGAAGATACGATTGTTGGTACATATGATAGTAACATTGACGTTCTACCGGCAAACTCTGATAACAACTACCTAGAGTTTGATAAAATGGAAGAATTTCGAGATACGATCTTGGAATGGTTCGTCGCATTAGTAAAGAAATTTAAAAATAATATCTCTGAACTAATGACTATAGAAGGTCTTAAAAAGAAAATGACAAACATCATCGATCCTAGTTCTAACTATTTCAATGCATTAGCTGGATCATTTGATAAGGTTCAAGAAGAATATGACTTCATTATTTATGATACACCGCCTGAGCTGAAGCAAGTTACTTCTTCTGTACTTTCCATTGCAGACGTGGTAATAGTGCCTTATGAACCTGACTTGAATGGTGTTGACGGAGTTACACACCTAATATCAAGGGTGCTGACACTTAAAGAAAAATACAATCCAAATCTTAGGATTGGCGGTGTTTTAGCGAATAAGGTCTACAATACTAATCTACATGCAAAAATGATTAATTCAATGATGAAATATACTAATAGGAACAATTATCATTATTTTGATACTGAAATACCTAGATCTATTACTTTTGCTGACAAATTAGTTAGAAATGGTCTTCCGATTACAATGAATGACCCAAACAACAAGTTTGCTCAAAATTTTTACAAGCTAATTAATGAAATGAACAGGCTAGGTTTATTGAGTAAAGACGGAAAAATATTAGAGATACCTGTACAATTATATCAAGAAAGCGAGGTTGAAGAATAATGGCTAGAAGAAAAAGAGCAGCTGGAAACTTTAACTCTGCATTTGATGAAGAACTAGAGAATGTAAAGACTCCAGAAGACGATCTTCAAAATGATTCTCTACTGAATTTATCCAATGAAACAGTCTCTGTTGAAGAAAAATTATCTACAAATGAAGAACCGTCTACACACGAGACGACATCCGAAACCGTGCCCTCTTCAGAAAGTTCAAATAAATTTGGGTTGGTTAGAGAAACTCAAAAACATCTCTCGGAAATGATACCTAGAACTTATAAGTTACGCCAGGACACTGTTGATTCCCTAGAAAGCCTTGTTTACAAAGATAAAAAACGTAGTAGAAAGATACCTGGTACAAAAGGTTTTATCTCAGATTTTGTCGATAACGCAATATGGCAACATTTTCTTCAATTAGGACTTATTACAGAAGAAGAAGCTAATAAACACGTTAAAGATTACAGTAAATACCCAATTAATATTGACAATTTTAATGACTATATGAATGAAATTGAAGAAGACTATTAATAGTCTTCTTTTTCATTATATTTATAAAGGTAATACATTAGTAATATATTACCTTTATAAATATAATATATTAGAAATGTATTGTTTCTAAAAATATATTTAAATACTGGAGTTGTCCTATGTTTATCATATTTAGTACTAGCTGTTTCTGCAGTGAGTTACATTCAAATTACAATCCTCTTGAAAGATAATATATTTATAAAGGTAATACATTAGTAATGTATTACCTTTATAAATATATTATCTTGACAATCATTTCGTATTCTTACTCTATCCATTCATTATTATCATCGAAAGGGAAGTGTCAGGATCATGCTTAGGACTATTCGTATTTCCCATTAGGATAATTTCTACCCCGAACATTTTTACTCCTACACCATGTCCAGATACAGCTAAACAAACTTATATTATTTGCCCATTGAGCAAGAAATTCTAATCTAAGACCACGTAACCCTTGTATATCTTATAACTGGATCATACCTTGTATTTCCCATATAGAGTTTGGATCAAACTCGCCATATGCAAATAATGAAAACAATCCGCTTGCTGCTTTCATCATTTGTGCTGATACACACCTAAGGATTGACAAAATACTATTGATCCTCCTGATTTATCCCTTATATAACTCCTACTTGCTTGGTTAAAATGTAACACTCAGCAATTCCTTGGGGGGATAACAAGAGTATACATATATCTCATTTAGAAGCGTGGTTGGGAGAGGGTATCGACGTTTAGCTATCTTGGATACTTAATTATTGTTTAAAGGTAAATTGACATAAGTGAGGATTATTTTAAGTGATTGTCGCAGCAGGGATTTCAAGCACCTAAATTGTAAAATGTGATTGGTCTACCTACGAACTCCTTGTCATTAAGGGCTTTGCGGTAGCAATCTTCGTAATTTACTAGAAGAGTGTTTTGTTGGGTTTGTTTTTTAGATAGGAGTTCATAGAATGTTATATAATCGTTTATCAGCTGAAAAGCGCGAGCAAATCGAAGAGTATCTGAGAGAAGGAGTTTCTCAGGCTGAGACAGCTCTATAACTGGATCAACATAGGCCAACGATCTTTAAAGTGATCTGGAGAAACAGTGAAGGAAGAACAGGAAACTTTGGAACGACTACAAAGGCGACCGTGCATAATACAAAGACTACTTTGAATTACTCTCCAGAACAAATCGCTCATGGTGTACGTAGCATTAATGTATCGACAAATACCATCTATAACTGGATTTATTCTGGTTTGATCAAATTTCCAATAAAGAAGCTACGATTGAAAGGGAAGAGATACCGGAGAAAATATAACAGTAGATTACTGATCGGTCTGAAGCAACTATTCTAAGAACTGATTTTGGTCATTGGGAAGCTAATACAGTACTTTCTAAGCGCGATATAGAAACTTCTCTAGCTACATTCGTAGAACGTAAATCACGGCATTATGTGCCCCTTAAAATGACTCGAAAAGACGGGGCGTATTTGTTGGCAGCTATGGAACGCTTAGTTGAAACGTACACACTGGTGCAAAATCAATTACATGTGATCGCGGAGTTGAGTTCGTGAACTTTCATAATGTAAAACACATGGAGAATACTTACAGTTTTAACATGTATTATGTACACCTTATATGCCACAATAACGCGCTTCAAACGAATATCACAATGGGTATTTTCCAAAACCTACAGACTTCAATAAGGTATCTCATATAAAGATCAATCAACGATCGGCCAAGAAAGCTATTCAAATGGAAGTCAGCAAACCATAAATTCCATTTAGAGTACGCTAAAACCTGAAAGTAATGTTATTCGATAGAAAACGTTTCCAATGCAAAACATTTAAAAAAGCAGAATAAAATTGTATAATGAAAAATATTAAGAATGTTGTTTTGAAGGAATTCGTTTATCGCATTTGATACTGAAATTCAGCCAATCGAGACTACTTTGTATAATATATCTTATGTTAACTAAAGAATGAATAAGACAAATAGACCTTAGATTAACTACCTCTCTATGGATTCAAATACTATCACGGTTTTTTGGTAACTTTTATTCCGTTGACCTATTGAACTGATTAGCTGCAATCAAAAGTTTTTCTACTCATTACACATCCCTTATCATTTGAGGAGGTCTCTTATATGAACGTTATTGATTAACTCTGGCATTAGTTCTTTTAAATAATCTTCAGCAAACTGATCATCAAACAACCAGCGATCAATCGTTTCTTTTTCTAAAATAACCGGCACACGATTATGTATCGCTTCGATTGACTTATTGGCTGCTGTTGTCAAAATAATGCTACGGTTTCCATCTTCAAATTTCTTATAGAATCCTGCCAAATAGAGAATTTCAGAGTCTTTTTCCCTGAAGAGAAATTTTCTTTTCTCCTGGTCCCTCTCGTAAAACCCAGAAGTGGGTAAGACACAACGGGTGCTGCTGAATGCTTTAGCAAACATTTTCTTTTCAGTGACCGTCTCTGATCGAGCATTTATGATCGATTGGGACTTTTTAAACCCATGAAAGCTCCAAGCCATCGCTTCAACATCGATATCGTGATCAGACGTGCCAACTAGTAGAGGGACGGTGTTCGTTGGAAATATTTCTCCGGTCTTGATCTCCTGGTTCTTAGCTTCGATTTTCCTGATAATCTCCTCGATCTCTTTCGAGTCTGTCGGATCTAACAAAAACCTTCCGCACATACGAAAACCCTCCTGTCTGTAGAATAACTTACCATCATTCTACAAGCAGAAGGGGAGATTTGCTAAAATATTGATTTACTAAAAGAACTCTACATCAAGGACAAAACCAATATTCCTTTTTGAATAAGAAATAAGTTGATAATGTAATGAGTTATCCGTTTGATTCGTTGTGTAAAATGTGACGTGAGGATACTCTAAAAAAAAGACAAGTTTCATGAACAGTTGTTTTATATCCTCTTTTTCAAGATCATTTGTGGTAACTTTTAGAATAAAAACATCATTTTCTCTATCAAATGATAGATTCGAATCAATTATATCTTTTTCTTGGTACTCAATAAAGGATCTGATTTCAGCACCTATACCAGGTTCATATTCATGGTTAATCTCATCTGCTATCTTCTTAAAAAAATCTTTCATATTTCTCCTACTTTCTATTTAGGTATATATATCCCTTTAGGTCCAGAAGAATGAACTGAGATAATTCCTCCTCGATCATTCGTAACTACTTTATTACCTCTAGGATCAACATATTCCCAAGTTTTTCTCCCCAATTCGTCAATTTTTGATTTCCTTGTTTTCGTATTATTATCAATAATAGCATCGATTCTTTCCGGAGAAAACCCTCTCTCATTCGCTCTTTCCGCGCCATGTTTTGACATTGATCGCCCGCCAGGAGTAACATCACCTGTATCAAGATCATACCCCTCACCGAAACTGCTAAATGCATTCCAAATCGTTCCAACTCCATGAGTCATTGCAGCCGCACCACTTGCAGTAACTGCTGGACTTAGTGTTGCAGTTGCTCCACCTGTAAACGGCGTACCTGCAAGTGAAGCAGCATTACCACCTACTAGCCAAGAAAAACCACCAATAAACTCAGCTGCACCACCTGCGACTGAAAGAAGGTCTCCCACAAACTGTGCAACGGCATACGGCTTAGTTCCTACAGAATCAGTATCAAGTGTACGTTCTCCCATTAAGGCACTCAGTCCGAAGTTTTCATAAATTTTATCTGCAATCCCTACACCAAAAGCCTTTAATGCATTCCAATTATTTGTTGCGATTGCTTCCTGGACTGCTATAGTCATTTTAGGATCGAATATACCATCCACATAGACACCTGTTACGTTTCCAAATTCATCAAAAGTATAAGTAATCTCTTGATTTTCTAATCGGTGAGTTTCTACTTTTGCATCGATCTTTTTCTGTCTCTTGTCCCAAGCACGGCTGATCGGCTTTGCCCAAGACATATTCATTCTTCCTAGATCAAATGTTCCGGAAGAAGCATTCCATGCGGCACCTTTTTCGACTTCGGCTAATCCAGCATCAAAGTTGGCCAACTGTGCTTCAAAATCAGCGAAAAGACCTGGAGAACTGGCATGAAAAGCATAGAGCTTCTGAAGCTTTTCTTCACTTTCTCTGATAGCTGCCTGTACATGCATGTAACGTTGTTCTAGTCCTTGATTGGGTTCTTTCTCTTTATCCATTCGTTGGGCCATACTTTGTAAAGTCAAATTGCCTTGTGCGATCACTGCCTTCAGCTGCTCCTCGATCACATCGCAGGTATCGACTTGTGATTGAAACTCTTCAGGAAACTTACTGTGTGCTTCAATCAATGCTTCACATACCAGGATAAATCCACTGGCTAAAGTTGGATAAACTGCAGAAAAATATTGCTTCGCAGAATCATACGTTTTACCGGATAAAGGCGCACTCATAAAATGACTGACACTATCTTTTAGAACACCACTAAACTGGACATACTGAACGGCCATCTGTTTCGCAGCAGCACTTTGACTGTTGACTTCGCCAACAAAAAAATCTACTCCCATTCGTCCGCACCCACTTCCTGATCAAGCAGCTGCTTTCTTTCCAAATACAGTTGATCTTCTTGGTCCATAAGGTTCTTCTTCTCTGCCAAAAGTTCTTCTGATCGTTCCTCGACTTGCAAGCGTTGTTTTTGTTGTAGTGAGCGTGCTTCAGCTTCTAACTCAACAAAGTAATGTTGCTTTTCTGCTCCTTGATTCGCTTCCATCAATTCCTGGTAAAAGCGCTGTTCCAAGTTTTGGATCTCACCATAGTCATATTCAGCTTCAGCCAGCTTTCTCAGTTCTCTTTGATTGCTTTCTTGTTCTAAATCCAGTTGTGTGAGTTCCAGCTGGATCATCGCTTCTCTATCTACCTGTTTCATTTGAACGTCACTCCATTAAAAAGGTTCGTCATACTGGCATTTATCTTTTGATCGATTGCCGCAAACTCTTTGGCCACGGAATGAATATTATTTCCATCACGAGCAATTGCATTTGATAACCGTTGCCCTCTACTATGTACGCTTGTTAAGCTATTCTTTGCGTTCGTGTTGCCACTGACAGACGTGCGCTCTGCCAACGACGTTACCGCATTGACCGAAGACAATCCGCTTGCTGCTTTACTCATTTGTGCTGATACACCACCAGCGATCGATAAACTACTATTGATCCCCATAATTTTCTCCTTTTTGTCTAGTTTCCACTAGTTTAACACAAAAAGAGGAGTATTTTTTCCATTAATAACAGGATTACATTTCAAATATAGAAAAAATCTGTCTAATTTCTCGAATAAAGAATCAGACAGATTAATGATGTGGCGGAAAGATCCGCTGAATTTAGTTTAACTCATTCATCATGAATCAACAACTCTATTACAAAACTAAAGAGCTACCTACGACCCTACATCCATAAATTGGCTCTAGCTTGTCTCCAAATTTGTATAGATTTAAAGATTTGTTCAACATAAAGGTGGTCAGTAGTTGATTCGCTTCAATGGTGATACTTTCTGCAGCATATAGAACCAATTTGTTTTGCTCTTTTTCTATTCGACCAACGCCGAATAACTGATCATTCAATTCAATTTTGAAATCATACATCACATTGTTTTGCATATCTACTGACAGAATGGTCAAAATATCTGTTGCTCTCACCAAATCCCCCTTTTCCTTTTTGTCTATGAATGAAATGCATTTCATATACCATTCGTTCTATAATTGTGCTATAATAAGAATGAAAAGAGAGATATGCTCTAACATATCTCTCTAATGTAGAACCGTTTAAGACGGTAGCAGAATTTAATTAGTTATAAAAATAACCGTTATCCGGCCAAATGAACCACTCCCTGTCAAGTAGACAGTGGAAATAAAAAAATATCACATTTACTTCTAGTTAAATTTGACTAGAAGTTTTTTATATAGCTAATTCTCTATATTCTGCTGGAGTTAAGCCATCGAATTTAGGAACATACCTTTTGTTCATGTAGAAATTAATATACGTATCAATTCCAGCTTTTAATTGATTAAATGAATCAAAATTTTTATGATAATAATATTCTGACTTTAAAGTTCCCCAAAAAGATTCAATTGGTTGATTGTCTAAGCATTTTCCAGGTCGTGACATACTTGTTTGAAAACCATAACGATCCTTCATATTGCTATATTCTCTTGAGGTATATTGATACCCTCTGTCGGTGTGGATAGTTAATTGATTATTTGAATTACCTTTTAGTCCCTGTTTTAAAGTACTCATTACCAATTCATTATCATTTCTCTTACTGATAACGTAAGAAACAACACTCATATCATATGTATCGATAATTGCACTCAAATAAGCCTTCTCATGATTGCCATAAAATAGATAACTAACGTCTGTAAACCATTTTTCGTTCGGTTTTGACGCATGAAAATTACGATTAATTAGATTTTCAGCAGTATGAACTGGAGTATTCTTAACCCAATTAGGGCGTTTTCTTCTAATTTCAGGAGTTAGTGACATGTTCCTCATCAGTCTACGTATAGCTTTTATATTTATATTCCAATTAAGCTCACGTTTAAGAGCGTAGTGCATGCGAACAACACCAAATATTCTATCAGATTCTAAAAATATTCTCTTTATCTCTTTTGCAATTTTTTCTGTTGTTAGTTCGAGGGCAGAAGGTTCGTTTTTTAGCCATTTATAATATCCACTACGGCTAACGCCAATAACTTTACAAAGCTTGGCAATACTGTGTCCTTGTTCTTTATGCAGTTCATAGACAACAACGTAACAATTTTCCTTCCTTGATAAAGAAAACGGTCGTCTTTTCTTTACCTGTGCCCTTGTAACTTTTTTACAATAGCATTTTCAACCTCCAAATAATCATTCCTTGCTCGCAATTGCTTATTCTCTAAGCGTAAACGATCTAACTCCGTTAATTCTTCATTCTTTTCTTTATTTTTCCCACGACGATCACGTAGACCATCAAATCCTAGACGATTATATTTTTGTATCCATGAGTATATTTGTTGATAGGAGACATCATACCGTTTAACTGCTGCTTGGTAGTCATTATCTAATGATAACACGTACTGAACAATTTCAATTCTTTGAGTATATGTTGTTTTAGTTTGCTTAGACATTGTGGAAAGACCAGCTCTTTTCTGTTTGAATTGTTTTCCACTAGTATAGCTGCTAACCCAAGATCTAAGAACCCCTGTATCAGTAATTCTATATTTTCTTAGTACCTCTATTTGATTCAAACCTTTATACAAGAAATCCTCAACAGCTGCCAATTTAACTTCACGTGAGTATTTTAAACTTCTACTGTAAGCATTTAACCCTTCTACTCCCCATGAATTGTATTTCCTAATCCAATCGTTTATTGTTGATTTTGAGATATTATATTTTTTACTAGCAGAACTTGAAGTTTCTTTTTTCTCTTTGATTTCACGAACGATTTCTATTTTTTTATCATTTGGCACTCTTTTTCTATACAAAAAAACACTCCCCTTGTCACTAGTTTTGTTTTTTCTAGTGTCTACTCTATGGGGAGTGTATCAAAAGATAAGACGGTTATTTTTTTTTGTCGTTTTTAAGCATGTCCACAATCAATTTAATCAAAGCAATGGTAAACATACCAAAACTTAGAATCAATTGTATTGTTTCTAATGCGGACAAAAGGCTTTCTCCTTTCATAGATTTCAGTACTTACTTTCATAAGCACCACCACCCTCCGGAAGTAGCCACCGTCATAACTTTTCTACATTGATTAGTATATCACACTTGATATTTTTCTTTTTACTTTTTTCTAAAGACTAATCAATTTCTTTTGGAGAATCTATCTCCAATTTCTAACATAAGGTTTCCTGCTATTGTATTTACTTTGTTCAATTCTGTCGGCTATTGTTTTTTCGTTTAGTTCAGCTGCCGACCATACTTTATCAACCACTTCTTTTTTTTCTGTAATTGTTAGTATTAGCATAATAAATTGAAGAACCAATAAAGCAATGAGAATACCAATACATACATTAATTATTATCATAAGCAACTTCCTTTCTAATCCTTTTTGGGAATCATTCAATTCGTTTAGAAAAATATCTGTTTTTGAAATAATCCAAACGATCACTACTGACCTCATTACATATGAAATGTAATTCATGCTCCATTTCATTGTATAAATCTTTTAAGCTGCTGTTGACTGCTTCAACATCGCCCTTGTCTTCAGCATTTCTAAAGTCACTTATAATTTCAGGAATGTTTACAAAATTCACATCCATTTATATCACTTCTTTCTGATCCTTTTTGATACTTTTCTCTTTTTCAATTAATTCAGCAATTTTTTCTAGTTCATAAATATAACTAGGTTCTTGAAAATTAAATGATATGTTAAACAAGGTTCCTCTTATAGTACTTAGGCTTTTAAAAGCAAAATCAAATAAATACAGAACATCTGATAAATAAATTGGATTTGACTGTATCAAATTTTCTCGACTTTCCTCATTTGATATACGTTTATCTAAATGTGCCAAATCTCTGTTTCGAATTTTTTTTAAATGTGATATCGGTTTTTCTAAACTATCCAATTCTTCTTCCATTTGAACAAGTTCAGACTTTAATTTCTCATATGTTGTGTGTTGATTATAGCCAGTCTTTTTGTAGTAATCTTCCGTAAATAAATCATTTGAAATCCTGATAATCTTAGGTACTGAATGAGAATCTTTATTATCTACAAAAAATTTGGAAAGCTGTAATAGAACATCTCCAACCATAACGTTTTGTGTATAAGCAAAATAATCTCCATATTCACTAAGAGCATTATTTTTTTTTGTTACTTCAGACACAGCTAATATCGCTGCGTAGGTTTTTTTTGTTCCTAATATTTGTTTAAATATCCATTTAATACTTCTTTCTAGCTTTTCTAGTTGATTTTTTTGATTCATAATTTTCACTTCCTCATTTTTAGATCTTTTTTGAGAATTACGAAAAAATCACTTGAACGTAAAATTCACGATTTATGTTTACATACCATCTAATAGATTCAAACTTCAGTATGTTGTGTGATTTTAGTATTTCTCTGTAAAATGGTCCTTTAAAATTCATATTACTCACTTCACTTGGAACTTTGGCAAACACCACTTTTTTTCCTTTATCATCAATGAAGTCTTGATCAATATTTGGCCATAGAAAATCTTCCAACTTGCAACATTTGGATTCCTTCTCTAGCACTTCAGAATCTGTATAACTATCCTTTAAGTTTACTAGTCCTTTTTCTGTCACATCACCATAAAAAGTTAACCCTGGTATATTCTTCTTTTGAAAATCTTTAAACTCCATTTATTCGCCTTCTTTCTGATCCTTTTTGACGTATAGTTCGCTATTATGAGTTTGGCCATTGTCCTGGCATCAACGATCGTTCGTTTCTAGTTGTTGTTTACCTGGTAGATCTCGCACTGCAGCTGGCAGAAATCAACTACTTTTACGAACGATCCTTTTTAAGACTTTTAGTGATCTTTCTACATAAGTTGCCATTCATTTTATTATTTTCTTTAAAAAAACCAGCCAGTTCTTGGTTTTTACGTTCTATAGCTTGAGCTTCAATCGTTTTATTTTTGAGCAACCCATAAAGATAGGCTGCTTCTTCTTCTGTCATTTCGATACTGATCAATTCTCTTACCTTCTTTCTAATCCTTTTTGAGAATATCCTCATTTACTTTTGCGTATTCAAATAATTCAATTATTTTTCCAAGAGGAACATTGTTCAGATCATAATCGCCTTTTCTTATCTTACTTATCGTACTTCTTGACACGCTAGTATCTTCACCTATCCTATATCCAGTGATAACGTAGTTACCTTTTGAGTCTTTCTTGCTTATTAACAGCTTGATTAAATCCAAATCTATACTCATAGTTACCTCCAAAGACTTGCTACTAAGTCTGTTTTTTGTATAATATACTTAGTAGCAAGTTTTAGCTAGTCAGGCTATTTTGTTACAGAGGTTTGTTCTGTATCAGCAGAGTAAACCTCTTTTTGTTTCTTGTTGAAATAGTCAATTTCTGAGAAGGTAGCTTCGCGACACTCAATTTGAAGTTGAGTATTTGTCACATAAGATTCATTAAAATTTTCTAAATAAATAGATTTGATTTTGTAGAAGATCCCTTCTTTATCAACTATTTTAAAAATTCCAAAATTCACACCTGCATAGTAATTGTTTATCTTTTCCATAAAATTACACTTCCTTTCTTTATATACTTATTATATAGTATATTTATATATACGTCAATATAAATATACTGGTTTGGGGATATTTTTTACAAAAAAAAGAAGTGCCCTAGACACCTCTTTTACTGATCCTTTTTAGGAGAAAATGATATTGTCTGTCTTTCCCCATTTTTTCGAAAAATTATGTACCCACCTTCAAAATCCCCGTTTGATTCTATTACATTGCTTTCATCAATACCTAATTCATTACAACGATCTGCAAAGATTAGTTTTGCTGTTTCTTTATTTGGTAATACTGTTTTAGAAACTCCTTGATTTGTTTCTAGTACTATTTCATATTTCATAATACTCTCCTTTTACAATCTTTTTTAGGAATATAGCCAATTCATTACATATAGAACGTATTTTATTGTACATATCTCTCAAATCGTTATTGACTTTTTCAACATAGATTTAATCTTTAATTGTTGACCGCTTCTTTAACAAATTCAATCGTCTCATCTAAACAATTTTTTGCTTCTGAGGTTGTGTAATCAAATTGATAATCATGCGTTATTGTTTTTTCAACATCCTTGTAAAAAAGTGATTTTACAGGAACTGATAGTTCTTTTAGTCTATTTGCAAAAGTAATCCCTTGATCTTGGAAAGAATATGAATTGCCATCAGAAATATAGGTTGGTGGAAAATCGTTGGTAAGTTTATCTACTAATGATGCCTGCTTCAGCTCTGAGCTATCTTTCCAGTCCTTTGTTCCTAGTAAAGACCATGCAACCGTGTTAACAAAGAACTTCATGACCCATTCATCAGATGATTGCTGCTTAATCTCTTCTAAATCTACGGGACCACAATAAGAGATAAATCCACTTATATTATCTTCTGGAATCACTTTTTTCATCCCCATGCTCTTTGCATACTTTGAATTGGTCTGAATGGATAAAAATTGTCCTGCAATTTGAGAACCTGCTGAGTCACCTCCGAAAATGATTTTATTAAAATTCAACATTGGGTACTGCTTTGTCATTTTTTTTATCGAATTATAGGCAGCCTCGACTTGTTTCACTTGGCCTGGGTAATTTAAGCTTGGAGCCCACTCATAATTCAATGAAACTACTGCTACTTGGGCACGATCAGCTAAGTATGTCGCATATTCTTTTACACCTTCTTTGTCACCACCAACATATCCACCACCATGTACCCAAAAAACAATTGGAACTGATTTGTGAATTTCTTTTGGATAATATAAATCAAATGTACTTTTTTTATATTCTGATTGGTAAACAAGGCCTTTTTTAACTGTGATATTAGTATTACTTTTTTCATAGGATACTTTATCCGTAATTTTCACGTCTCCATTAAACACATACCCAATCAAAAAGGCACCCGGACGCGGCGACACTTGGAAAGCGATTAATATAATCACTCCAAAGATTACTAAGAAGCCCATTAACCATAAAAAAAACTGTTTTATTTTTCCCATAAAGCTACCTCTTTTTCCTTAGAATAGTTCATGACACATTTATTCACTGAGCTCAATTCAATTTAATATTCAACATTATACAATCATGAACCTTTAGTTATTGATCACTATTTGTAATTGTATTCAGTATATCTCTCATAACAATAACTAACTTCAACCCATTTTAAAATTGACAATGTTATTTCGTTCATTTAACATTACATGTAAAGGAACAAGCTTTTATACTAAAAACGAGCGTTTTCGATAATTTATCTACTCACTGATTTAATAAACATAAAATACTGATATTGCTGGAAGTTGTCTTAGTTTTGGGGCAGCTTTTTTATTTTGTCAAAAACGCCGTTTTTGACAATCCTCAGAGCGCTCATTCAAGATAGTACCTCAGTTTAAAAATTGAAACGGCCTTAGAATCTCTCTGTCATTAACGTAGATTTATGATAAATAGAATTTGACATAAGTTTTGGTAATATTTTGACCTGTTTACTGTTTATAAGTCTTCAGTATTATATTCTGTGTATCCTTCGTAGTAATAACTAACATCGATACCTTTCATATATGTTTCACGATCGTTTACTAAAGAAGTTAAGGCATGCTTGATTAAATGAGAAATTTCCAAATCATTAATTGGACTACGTTCCATTGCAGAAAGATAGTCTTCTTTATTAATCAGATTCCAATCAATTACTTTGCTGAGTTCTTGTTTAAGAATCAGATCCAGCCATATTCTTGTACTACGACCATTTCCCTCACGGAATGGATGTGCAATATTCATCTCAACGTACTTTGCTACAATTTCATCAATATTAGATTGTGGCATTTGATCAATATGATCTAAAGAAACCTTTAAGTACATCACCGGCGCAAATCGAAAGTTTCCTTTAGCAATATTCACCGTTCTAATTTCACCGGCGAAGTCATAAATATCTGAAAAAAGGTATCGATGAATATCAGCTAGCCCTTTGAATGTTCCCACTTCTAGTTTATCAATATCACCACTATCGTATAATTTCTTTGCATTCGATTTACTGATCTTTTCTTCTACTCTTGCCAATTCAACTTGATTTGTAATGCCTAATTTATTTGTTAACATTTTTCCCCTCCGGTTCTGTTTTCTTTTATCTAATAGCAACCTCTTAATCGACTAATTTCTGTTGTTTCACTTAAAAAAAGACGTGTTTCTTCTATTATATAGTAAATTATCTACGCTTATAAATCTAAGCTCATAACTGCAGTATCTTTGTCTTCTTGTGTGATCCCAATATAACGTAATGTCTCCCGCTGCGATGAATGGTTTAACAACTCTTGAATGATCTCTATATGCGTTCCATTTTTATAAAGAAAGTAGCCAAACGTTTTACGCATCGAGTGACTCCCAATATTTTTCATCCCCATACTTTTTCCTGCTTTACTTAAAACATCCCAAAGTGCTTGTCGACTTAATGGACTATCATTTCCTTTTCGGCTTGGAAATAAGAAATGATCAAACTCATGATTTGCTACCTGAGTTGGAAAGGAATCATTCACATACTCCAGGATCTGTTTTCTCAATTTATTCGAAATAATAATTGAATTATGTTTGCCGGTCTTTTGCTCTTTCATTTCTAATCGATCTTTCGTGATCACTCGACCACGAGAGATCATCAAGACGTCTGATAATTTCAATCGACGCAAATCTGAAATCCGATAGGCCGTATTTATTCCGATCGAAAACAGCAGCACATTTCTCGGTCCCATTTTTCCTGAAGACAAAATCGCCTTCATCGCATCGATCTGCTTTTTTTCTCGAATCGGTTGGACAATTTTCATAAAAAATCCCTCTTTTTATTAATATGACTTAATACCATTATACTATAGTTTTAGTCATATTCAAATAAACTATAAAACAATAGACTTACTCAGACAGTGAATAATCCTTAGAGCCACCTAACTTTAGCGGACTTAAGCGAATAAGACACAACTAGCTTGTGTCAGATTCATATAAATAATATATTTAGACTGAATTATTATATTTTGCACTAGTTACTATAACACGTTATAGTAACTAGTGAGAAAGGAGTTTTTTATTATGTCCAACATCAAAACGATCGAAAAAGAAATTGAAAAAATCCTTATTAAAGACAAACGCTCCTGGGTTCGATTATTTGAATTAATCCGAGAAGTTGAAATAGGGACTTTATGGAAACCAGAACATCAATCATTCACGCGTTGGATCAGACACTTAGCTTATGAGTCTGGAGTAACAGAGTCATTAATTTGGAAACGAAAAAAAGCAGGAGAAATTTATTCCGATTACCAAAAGAGAGCAATAGAGAAAGGAATTGCTGTTCCAAGAATTGAAGACGTTGAAGTCAGTCCGGATAATTTTGAATTGGTCGAGAAGATTAGTCAGGGAAATAAAGAGATAAAAGACGATTTAATGGGAAAAGTCCTTCAAAAGGATCTAAAACGTTCAGATTTATTGAGTGCCTGGCGCTCGGTCAAAACAATTCGGCAAGGGGAAGAAGGAAACATCATAAAAAAGAATAGCCACTCTGAAGTTGGCCGCTCTGAAAAAGAAAAAGAACTAGCAATATCTGTTACCGATATTGCGGTTTCTTTAACCTATAGTTCCTGGTTGAACAACTTTTCTGATCTAAACCTGGATACGCTAGTGACTCATTCATACAAAAAAGTGTATAAGCTGCTGCCTAAATTTTCCTTTTACTCTTCTTTAACTGATCGATTACATAAGATAGATTTTTTATTGATTGAAAATCATACAAGTCAGCCACATCAATTACATCTACACTCTATTGAAGTAATCCTTTCTGAAGAAGAGCTGCAACAATCTTTCAGTAGTAGACACTATCAGCCGCACATGAATTATTTGTGGATCGCCATTCCTTCATTATTAATAGAAGAAATAGGACCTAAAATATCTGAAGACTATGGATTATTGGAGATATCCGAAGAGAAACTTATTTCTGTTTGTCGAAATGCTCCTTATAACTCAGTACCTACAAACAAATTGGATATTATTCAAGAAGGATTGATAAAAGTACTTTGACAATGTTTCATTCACAACAATGCTACTGCTGTAAAATGATCTTGAAAAAACTAAATTGGATAAGACTTACAGCCCTGCAGAAGTTTTACGAGAGTTGGGGCTTTAATTCATGATTAATTACAGTGTAACAACCGCGAAGTCTGATTTAAACGATCATTCTAATAACGATTTGGGTTTGTCAACTAAAGTGTGGAAGTTCTCCAAGCCAGACTAAATAAGAGAAACAAAAAGCTAGATTTCAACGAATCCATCCGTGTCATAAAATTGAACACGTCCAAATAAACCTACCGTATGTTTATGAAAGATAGATGGTATACTTTTCAATTCGAGAAGAAAAAGAGTCATTCATCCTCAACTGATTCAATACCATCGCCCAATTTTGGATATATCCGTCAGACCACTTTAGTTGAAGTTCTTTTACCCGTAAATAAAGAAGTTTTAGGAGTGCGTTTTCGTTGGAAAATGCGCCTTTTTTTGTGACCTTTCTAAAGCTGGCATTCACACTTTCCACCGCATTCGTTGTATACATGATCTTCCGAATTGCACTGCTATGATCAAATAATTGTTCACATGAGTGAAGTTTCGTTGCCAAACATCCACAGCACCAGAATAAGTTGACCAACGAGTTTGAAACGATTCAAAGGCTGCATGAGCGGCTTTAAGAAAAGAAGCCCCATAAAATTTCTTCATGTCCTTACAGACTTCTTTATAGTCTTTACTGGGAACATAACGAAGGGCATTTCTGACAAGGTAAACAATACATCGTTGAACCACTATAGAAGGGAAAATCGCCTTCGCTCCCTCTTCAAGTCCAGAGACCCCGTCCATAGAAAGGAAAAAGACCTCTTCTACACCACGAGCTTTGACTTTATCAAAAATCTGCATCCAATTGAGCCACAGCCCTAGAATCTCTTTGTTGCCTTTTAAAACATAGCCAAGAATAGTATACACAGCGTATTCTTTGACTCATCCCTCGAGCGTACATAGAAAGGACTTTTCCTTCAATTGCAGAAATATCTCGCGTCCTTTTGGGAATTAATTCTGGGTCAAAAGTGGCTTCACGATCTCTAGGGACTTCAATGTCGACCTCCCCAAAACTTGTTTTCAGCGTTTTATTCCTATACCCATTCCGACCTTTTGGTTCTTTAGAGTGTGGGTCATAGCCTAAGTGATTGGTTAATTCACCTTCCAACATTTTTTCAAACAATGGATCAAAGACCTCTTTGAGCGCTTCTTGCATGTCTTCTACAGAATTAGGCTGATAGGCTTTCAAGAGGGACTCAGCGACCTTTACAGCATCAGGATGTCTCTTTTTTCGTACCATTTTCTACACCTCTTTCCTTTAGTTTAGAAAAAGAAAAACCGTAAAGCAACCCTTTCCTAGGATTTGGTTACTTACACGGTTTATTTTACACTCTCAAGTTGGCTATCGAAAGTTTTTCTCTTTCAATAACTAACCTCCTTATTTCTACTCATCAGTCCAATTTGACAATGAGCCGTTAATTTTCCGCTTGCTTTTTTGTCAGTCTTCTCTCCTTAAGGTTGAGTAGAAGTATTTCTACAAAAAAAGAGAATGAAGTTACCATTCTCTTTCTCTAAGTGCTTCCTCAAGATCAATAAGAAGTCAATTGAACTATAAAACTCCACTTGATGCATGAAGTGCACATAGTTTTTTACCAGAGACAAACACTAAAAAGATTCATCATATTCTTACGTGTTATTTTCATAAAAACAACATGCAAGAACATACGCTTTCTTTTGATATCTCTTAGTGTCAAAAAATAGAATCGGTTGATCATATAAAAATACAAGTCATCGTTACAGACATTAAAAAATTTTCGATACTATGCTATTTTTTCTTATATCCTAAATCTTCAAACCATTTCGCGCAATCTTTAAAGCTACTACCTTTAATATCACTGTAAATGGTCACGGTAGAATGTAGAAAAATGATCATTTAAAAATGTAGGTTTCACTCAAATTTCTGATACGCTTTTCTCATAACTTATTAGGAGGATAACGTGTGAGAAAAGATATCTATGAAGGAGTGTTATTACACATCATGAGTGAAACTAAACCAAACTATTCTCTTTTAGCCAAACAATTTAACTGTGATTACCGAACAGTGAAACGTTACTATGAAGCAGGTTTAAACAAAGAATTACCGTTGTTACTAAATAGAAAACAAAGGGCATCTGTTATTACTGGCTTTGAAGGAATCATCGCTGATAAGCTTTCTCTTGGTTGTACGGCTGCTTCTATCTATTCCTATCTCATTAAGAAAGGATACACGGGTAGTTATCCCACTGTTCGACGACATTGCTCAAAAATACGCGCAGAAAAGATCTCTAAAGCAACTATTCGTATCGAGACAACCCCTGGATTATCTGCTCAAGTTGATTGGAAAGAAAATTTACAAATCATTTCTTCAGAAGGAAAAATAATTCACTGTAATATTTTTCTTTACATCCTAGGATACTCCAGACTCAAGTATCTAGAAGTAACGTTTGATCGTACTCAAACAACACTATTCCGTTGTCTTACTCATGCTTTTGAACACACCGGAGGCGTTCCTCAAGAAATCTGGTTTGATAATATGAAAACAGTAGTTGATCGAAGTAAAAGCCAGTTTTCACAAGTTGTTTTTAATGAGCGTTTTCGACAGTTCTCTAAAGACGCAGGCTTTTATCCAATCGCTTGTCGTCCATTTAGACCTCAAACGAAAGGAAAAGTGGAGGCACTAGCTCGAACAATGGATCGACTAAAAGTTTATAACTATGAAATAAAAGATAAACTTGATTTTTGTCAAATTGTTTCTGGTTTTATGCATGAGCTCAATAATGAAATTTCTCAAGCAATTCATGAGAAGCCTATTGCCCGCTGGGCAAACGAAAAGCGGAAATTGAACTCTTTTGATACACAACGTTTATTAGCGTATTCCATAGAAAAAAATGAAATCTTGCGTAAAGTCTCGAAGGAATCAATGATTCAATTTGAAGGAAAAAAATATTCTGTTCCAGTTCATTCTATAGGTAAAAACGTCCTTCTAAAGCGTAAGAATGATCGTCTTGAAGTTTGGCTTAGTGGTGTTCAAATCCGTGCACACCCGCTAAGTAATAAACCTTTAAACTATCATAGAAACGATTATCGAGAAATCCTTCAATCTGATGTATTTAAAAACTTAGAAGACGAAGAACTCGAACGTTTCGTTGACGAAAATCTAGAAGCTTATGACGATTTATAGGAGGAATGAACCATGTCATATCATCAATTGTTAAACCAATTAGAAGAACTTGGACTCAAAAATATGCGGGAGACCTTACCTGATTATCTAGACACGATTATTAAAGAGAACTTGAATTTTGTCGATGCGTTTTCAGAATTGACGACAAAAGAGTTGTCCTTCCGAAAGGAAGAACGTGATAAACTCCGCCTTCAACGATCCAATCTCCCGTTTCAAAAGAAGGTAAATGACTTTGACTTCAATTTTCAACCACAGATTAATAAAAACGAGATCCTTGATCTATGTTCTCTGCGCTTTATGGATACTGCAGATAATATCTTATTTATTGGAAACAGCGGGGTTGGGAAAACCCACCTCGCAATTTCTATCGCATTAGAGGCAATGGAAAAAGAAAAATCCTGCTATTTCGCTTTAAGTAACGAACTTGTAGAAAGACTTTCCAAAGCGCACAAAAGAGGCACTCTAGAATCAATATTAAAGAAATATATAGGCTATGACATTTTGATTATTGATGAGGTAGGCTATCTTCCCTTTTCACAAGACGGTGCGAATCTATTGTTTCAGTTAATCAACCGCCGATATGAGAAAAAATCAACGATTATTACAACGAATATCCCGTTATCTCAATGGGCTACTGTATTCAAAGATAAGAAGCTAACAAATGCGTTGATTGATCGTTTAATTCACCATTCAAAAATTATTCAGATCAACGGAAAGTCTTATCGTATGAAAGATTACAAGGAAAATAAACAAGCAGCTTTGACTACTTCTAAATGACAATGGACCAAAAAACGACATTTTGAGTGATCAAAAACCTGCATTATTGAGTAATCAAAAAACTACAATTTTTTATGACCATTGACAAATATCACCATTTAAATCCATAGCAGGATACGTTATAGTGGTTTCTTTTTCTGTATATGTCATCTCAACTTTTAATGTAGATATCTCTGATGTTTCTTTAAATACTCTCACAATCTCTTTAGCTGATTCTTCATCTGTCACACCCAATGCCGCATTATCAAATTTGACTACATTAGAAATACCTGTGACCTTGTCTCCTTCATGTTTTACCTTAACAGATACCTCTGTTCCTATTGTAGGCGTTTGAATGAATGTTGTTGTTTCTTCTTTTTTTCCGCAACCACTTGCTATCGCCACTAAGACTATCATTGAAATTACACCTAAAAATTTTTTCATCAAATCCTCCAAATTCGTTTTTGATAGATACTTCATACAAAAATACTTACGTTCTCTCGAATAAAGTTATCTCTTCATACTTGCCTGAAACACAAAACCATATTATGGTGTTTCAGAAATTGTCCATAATACTTTTCCAGTATACGCAGCCTTTGTTTTGATAGCTGAACCAGGTACATATAAGGACACTGATCCCTTTTCAATCAGGTTCGCATTTGTACCGTTTGGTGTTCCTGTTGTATCCTCTGCACCATTCACTCCAGCACTTGAACCAAACTCAACAGTAAATGTACCAAACCCTTTATCTGCATTTTCTGTACCAATCACGTCAATTGAGTTTCCACTTTCTGACAAGGTGAATGTACTAGCATTCGCACCTAATGTCGGCCATGTAGTCGTATCTTCTACTGCACTATTAATGAATGGATTAGTATAGGTTAATGTTGCTCCACCTAATGTTTTTGTCCCTGCCGTAAATTGTTGAGTCATTTTCGCTGTTAGTTTCCAAGGCGTACGATTTTCCAAACGCTTATCTGTTACTTGTACCCAGTTACCACGTGTTCCTTTGTTTGTACCGTTCTCTTTTACAGTAACTTGTTTTGCAAAATAGTCTTGATCCGTGGTCACTGCCTTTTGTGCTCCGAAATCTAGATTTGTTACAGCATCCACAGTCAATGAACCGCCATCGGGATTCACTACAATCGGATTTTCTGGATCTACCTCTTTATCTGGATTTTCTGGATCAATCGGCGGATTGACTGTTGTATCCTCTTCGTACGTAATTGTTCCATTGCTTTCCAATGAGTTCGGAGCTGCTTGCGCTGGTGCTGCTAAACCTCCTAAGACCATTACTGTTGTTAGTGCTGCTGTACTAAATAATTTGAATTTCATGTATATTTCCTCCTGATAAATTAATTTATATGAACTTGACCTTTAGCCAAGTAACATCTTATGTTGCTTCATTGAATTCAGAATAGACTTAAATAAAATAGATTCTAAATCCAAGATCTGTTTAATGATTATTTATTGTTTTTTCCTGCGACGATAAACAAAGTAAATTGACACACCAACTATGAGCACTATTCCGCTCAAAAGCATAGACTGCTTGGCAATCTCACCCATATTAGGAATGCGTCCCACCGGCTTCTCGGATACTTCTTTACTAGGACTAGATGGACTTGAGGGATTCATTGGTTCAGTAGGTGACGTAGAAGAAGGTGTTGTCTCTTCATCATAAAAAGTAATGCCACCCTGATGTCCCAACTGCCCCCCCTCTGCTTGAGCGATTTGAGGTATTACTAGAAGGCAGACAGCAATAGAGAACAAGAGTTTAATAATATTTCGTTTTGGTTCCTGTTTCATTTATTTGCTCCTTTCTGCTTAAGGTGCTTCCACCAAGGTCCATTGAATCTTTGCTACATAGGACCCTTTACTTGTTACTGCGCCTGCATTTGTTTGAAGTTTCAACCCGTCACCACTAGCTGTCCACGTATTATTTACTGTATAAAGTTCCTCTGTGTTGTTTGGTTGTCCGAACACCGGTTGTGAACCGCGGTTCAATATCAACTCGTTTCCGTTATATACGTACCGCAATGCTTCCGGAATAATTTTCGTCCCATTGCTTAGTTCTTCTTCTAGTCGCGCAGTCAAGGTCCAGTTTCCCTTTGCTATTCGATTATCACGTATCACTAAATCATTTTCGATAGCTACTGGCTGATTTACCCGCTTTGTCTGAGTTGTTACAGTTTGTGTACCAAAGTCAATAACAGATGGTGCTGAAATCAATGCCAATGTCCCAGCTAGCTTGTATTGCACCGTGATAACTGATTGATCCAGTGAAACTGCTGTTTCATTGGGCGGGCGTTCCACTATTTTATAGCCCAATGACTCCAACATACTCAGTTGATTCGTGACTTGTGATTCATTAGTCAAGTCAATCGTATCTCCCACAGTAGCAATCAAAGAAACCGTATAGCCTGGCAGTTCTTGATCCGCTTCATTTAGAAATGTCACAAGCAATTGAGACTCTACACTCACAACTGTCACTGTTGCAGTAACTTCCTCATACTCATTTTTATAGGTCACAATGTATTCATTTTCCTTGGATGTATCAACCGATCCTGTCACAGAAATAGCGTCAATTGTGAGTGGTTCACCGTAAGCATTTGTCGCAGAAACAAAGTTATCACTCGCTGTCCAAGAGTCACCTAGATTAATGGTACTATCCTTCACTTCAATTGTTTCTTTATTCGGCTCCCAAATATAGGTTCCAGCCGTTTCTGGAGTAAGTGTGTTCATTAAATCATTACTAGAAGCATAGATAACATCTTTATTGCCTTCAGAGATACCTATCCACCGGCCACTATACTCTTTAGTTCTAACTCTATTAGGTAAATTTTGGTACTGATTTACAACCTCAGAAAAAGACGGACCTAACGTTAGTTTACTTAGTTCTAAGGCCCCCTGAAACATCCCATAAGTAGTGACCCCACTTTTAAGGGAGAAAGAAGAAATATCTAGACTGGATAATCTTTTTGCCCCTGAAAACATACCTCTCATATCCGTTACATTACTTGTATCCCAACCACTTACATCCAGCGTTGTTAGGTTTCTTACAAAAGCAAACATTTTCTCCATACTCGTTACCTTGTTTGTGTTCCAGTTGCTCACATCTAGGCTAGTTAGGCTGATTGCTCTATCAAACATACTCATCATATCTACTACCTGACTTGTGTCCCAGTTACTTACACCTAGTTCGATTAGACTGCTTGCTCCGAAAAACATGTAGCTCATATTCCTTACCTGACTTGTGTCCCAGCTACTTACATCTAGATCATTTAGACTACTTGTTCCGTAAAACATATTCCTCATACTCGTTACCTTACTCGTATCCCAATTACTTGTATCTAAACTGGTTAGATTATCTGCCACTTGAAACATCTGACTCATATTCGTTACTTGACCTGTATTCCAGTTACTCACATCTAGACTGGTTAGACTGCTTGCTCCCTGAAACATGTCACTCATATTCGTTACTTTTCCTGTATTCCAGTTACTCACATCTAGACTGGTTAGACTGCTTGCTCCGTGAAACATGTCACTCATATTCGTTACTTTTCCTGTATTCCAGTTACTCACATCTAGACTGGTTAGACTGCTTGCTCCCTGAAATGTGCCACTCATACTCGTTACCTTACTTGTATCCCAATTACTTACATCTAGGTTTGTTAAACTGTTTGCGTCGAAAAATATGGCAACCATAGCCGTTACATTACTTGTATCCCAATTACTTACATCTAAGCTTGTTAAGCTGCTTGCGTCGTAAAACATGCCATTCATAGTCGTTACATTACTTGTATCCCAATTACTTACATCTAAGCTTGTTAAGCTACTTGCTCCGAAAAACATCTGACTCATAACCGTTACATTACTTGTATCCCAATTACTTACATCTAAACTTGTTAAACTGCTTGCTCCTCGAAACATCCTTAACATACTAGTTACGTTTCCAACATCTAAATTTCCAAAATTTTCAATACTTATCAAGTTTTCTAGAGGGGAGGCTATATTGTTTGCAAATAGATCGTCAGATATTTCAGGCGCAATTACTGGTCCAGTGAATACAATACGTTTTACTGACCGTGAAGGCACACTGGATCCATTCCCCACCCACGGAGAAGTCCCACTTGTTCCTAGTGATCCAGAATCAATAGTCAATACTCCAGTTGCATCATCAAATGTCCATGGACTAGTTCCCCAAGTACCGCTAACTAAATTCTTAGTTGTGACATTCTTTTTTGCATTTACTTGATCATCTTGTTTATCTGCCCCATTCAATAGAGCATCTTCAAAATTAGATGTAGATACTTCTCTTTTTTCTTCTATACTAGATCGATTAAAATCCTCACTCAACATTTCCAATGCTGATTCCTTTATTGAAGTATCTCCTTTGTTTAAAGCAGATACTTTATTATTTTCTGCTTGTAAATTCCACCAAGAAATACTCATTGCACAAATAGCAAATATGCTCCCATAAAATAGCAAAACTATTTTATTTTTCATTCAATCTCCTCCTACTTTTTCATTTCTCAACTAAATTAATTCACAGTTAAGATATCGTTAAAGTCAATTCTCTATTTGTTATCTTTTGTTGTATTCAAGGCTGCTTCATCTATTCGAAATTCTTCAATGACTACTTGCTCTTGTTTCTTAACCTTCTTTATAACTTCTTGAATATTTTCCAATTGAACGGAGTTTGTATAAAAGTCAGTTGGTTGTGAAGCTATTGTTTGCCCTAATTCTTTTAACAGAAGATAGTAACGATTGATGTTGTATTGGCTCGTACTACTAAGATGATTGTCTGCTCTTTTGATTGAATATGCTGATAACTCTGTACCAAAAATACGTAAGTTTGCAGATATCTTATCATCCATTCCCACACTATTATCCTCTTGCAACTGATCTTCCACAGCTTGAACTAAAATATAGCCTTCTGCAATTGTTTTTTGATCCTCTTCGGTTAAGTTTGTGGCTTGATAGTACATTGCATAGACTGAGGCTGAGGTGCTAAGTCCTGCAAAAAAAATGAGAAAAATCAGAAAGTACAATAAACGTTGCCTCTTTATCACTAGTTGTTTCTTTTTTGTACTAATCTTCTTTCGTTTTCGCTTGTTTTTCACACGAATATGAGTCAACTCCTTTAATACAACACCATGCCGAACTCTGGCTATTAAAGTAATAGCTCCCAACACGCCTAGAAGAATCCCTAACGATAGTAGCGCAACAGAAAATCTATCTATTAATGTCATCTTCCTTCCCCTTTCGCTTAACCTCTATTAGATACCAATTATTTTTATCCCTTCTTCTTTGCCTTCTTCTTTCTCTCGAACTCTTCTTGTTCTTTTTTCATCTTATTGTTTCTGAGATAAACAATAAGCAAAAGAACTACTACTAAAATTAATCCTGCACCTACAATTGAACCCACCAATAACCAATTAATACCTGGTTCTTGAATTAAACCAACAGCTTTCTTGTTAAAGTCTTCTGCGTCTTTCTTACTAATCGTAAACCCTTCTGTCCACTCCCATTTTTGACTCCCCGACTTTGCTAGGATATGCGCTCTATACTTCCCTGGTTTCATTGGCTGTCCTTCCATAGACACAGGAAAGTTCATCACTGTATTAGGTGCAAAACGCATATTTGAACGTGTTGCCTCATACAATACATTATCATCATTTTCTCCCATAATTTGAGCTTCTACTGAAACATCTTTAACAATATCACTAGATTTATTTCCTAAGTCAATAACTATGGTATTCTTATAGTCAGGTTGATCTGCATATGCTTTCACAAATCCCAATTCATATGGGATTTCCGTCTCTGATTCTCGCAATTGTAGCCCCAAAACATAAGCATATTCATTCACAACCATTGTTCCTCGTTGCTCGCTTGGATTCTCATCTTTCGTTACCCGCTGCATATGAATCCCACCTAGTACTATTCCATCAAATGATGTCTCTGGCATAGTCAGTTTAATTGATAGTGGAACTACTTTTCCGACTGGAATTTCAAGTGTTTTTGGTACATCCACAATATCTGTAAAGTTAAACTTCATTGACTTATCTGCCTGTAGACTTGTTGATCCATATTCAATTACTCCATTTGGATTGGTTCTAGCGCTGTTGGCACTTACTGACACAGTAATTGGCTCTGAACCTGGGTTGCTTAACAACACCTCGACTGTCTGTTCTTGACCAGGTTTCATCTTCAGATCAAAATAACCATTTTTGGATAATTGATTTTCTGGATAAACAATCTTATATGTAAAACCAATTGCACCAGCTGGACTATCGTCTTTCTCTCCTTGTGCCAAAAGAGGTGTACCTAGAAAGAAAAACACGACCATTCCCAGAATCCATATGTAAACTTTAGACTTACTGTTCATACTATTCCTCCCTGAAGGGACATACATCGTCTTCTATTCCTAGCTACAAAACCTTCTACGACTCCTACTTGGGTAAGTTTTACCATAGCTACTGTATTCAAGAATTTGAATTTCATGTATATTCCTTTTTAAAAATTTATTTCACCAATATTAGTATCTAAGATAACTTTCTTTTTTTAATTTAAACAACTATCTTGCATCTACTACTCTACTTCATTAATTTTTGAAAGAATATATTCACTATTTAATATTCTCTGAAGTTGAATCTTTTCTTTTAATCGCAACCATGAGTAGTCCAATATCTAACAGAAGAATACCAATCATATGTATAAAAAGTGTCTTGTTTTCTCCAGCTGAAGGTAGATTAGATTGTGCATTTTCAAGCCTATGCTTTTTAGCATTTGTTGTAAATTGAGGACTACCTGGTTTCACGTTCTTTTCAACAGTTAGACTACCCTCAGATGTTGGAGATTCTTTTATTGGAGCTTTTTTCCCTTTTACTGTTATTGTTGCTATAGCCGTAGTATCTTCAAACGTATAAGATACCTCGTAAACGCCCGCTTTCTTAACATCTACTTTTGACGCATCTACCGTTAGTTGATCGAATGGGACTGTATCTCCATACTTATCGTATGCATCATCCAAATTATTTTCTGCTGTCCACTCATCTCCTACGTTAATCGTAGAATCATGTACATTTACTTCAACTGCGTATTCTTTTCTTTCTACTGTTACTGTCGCTACAGCCGTGGTATCTTCAAACGTATAAGATACCTCGTAAACGCCCGCTTTCTTAACATCTACTCTTGACGCATCTACCGTTAGTTGATCGAATGGGACTGCGTCTCCATATCTATCGTATGCATCATCAAAATTATTTTCTGCTATCCACTCATCTCCTACGTTAATCGTAGAATCATGTACATTTACTTCAACTGCGTATTCTTTTCTTTCTACAGTTACTATTGCTACAGCCGTAGTATCTTCAAACGTATAAGATACCTCGTAAACGCCCGCTTTCTTAATATCTACTTTTGACGCATCTACCGTTAGTTGATCGAATGGGATTGTGTCTCCATACTTATCATATGCATCATCAAAATTATTTTCTGCTGTCCACTCGTCTCCTACATTAATCGTAGAATCGTGGACGTTTATTTGGTTTGTTCCTTTTATTTCCCAAACATAAGTTTCTACTAAATTATTGAGCTCATGTTTAGGGTATAGCGATATCAGTTCTGCTGTAGTATATGTATGCCCTTTTGGTTTATTTGTTGTCCCGTTCTCAACAGCTTGCCAATTACCTGTATATAAAGAATCAGAAGGTGGAGAATTCAACTGCATACTTGAAGTTAAAAAAACATTTGAACCCAACGCTATTTCTCGCAACCCAGAACTAGAAAACATGCTGTCGTTCGATGATACATTGGACATATTCCAGTTACTTATATCCAAACTTGTTAAGTTTCTGGTACCATAAAACAAAGTCCTCATTCTAGTAACCTTAGATGTATTCCAATTACTTACATCCAAATTTGCTAAGCTAGCTGCTCCAGAAAACATGCTCTCCATATTTGAAACATTGGATGTGTCCCAATTACTCACATCTAAATTTGTCAAGTTGCTAGCTCTAAAAAACATGTTCCACATAGTAATGACCTTAGATGTATTCCAATTACTTACATCCAAACTTACTAAGTTGCTAGCATTATAAAACATGCTCGACGTATTTACGACATTAGACATATCCCAATTACTCACATCCAAATTTGCTAAATTATCCGCTCCAGCAAACATGTTGCTCATATCTGTAACTTTAGATGTGTTCCAGTTACTTACGTTCAGCTCTGTGACTTTAACTGCATCAAACATGCCAAACATGTCAACAACATTAGATGTATCCCAATTGCTCACATCTAAACTTGTCAAGTTACTAGTATTCCTAAACATAAACCTCATCTGGGTAACATTAGACGTATTGAAAAAGTAAGTTCCACTTATTTCTTCCAGATTGCTCATACCATCAAAAAGACCTGTTGAGTTTGAAGGCAGTATTACCTCTCCAGTTACTTCAATTTTTTTTATACTCTTTCTAATCTCTTCCTGTGCCCAAGGTCGCAAACTCAGTATTCCCCACTCACCAGTACCAATTACCATTGTTTGTGTATCAGAATTGTATGTCCATTCACTAGTTCCGTATGTTCCACTACTCAAACTATCTGATTGAGCCAGAATTCCTGTTTCATCAGCTACGCTGTCAGTTGCTGCTTCTAATTCAATAGGAGAAGATTGGGCCTCTATAGAGGGAAGTTCATAGTCGTTTCCTTCACCACTTGCCGTAAGATCTTCACTTACATTCGAGTCCGTACTATCTTCTAAAGGAATACTATCATCATTCTCAGAGTCATCTGTCAACTCTACTTGAGCTAAGTCATTATCGTTTACATTGTCAGATGTCGCAAATACAGTATAACTAGGACTCATTCCAGAAAGCACCAAAACCATCACACTAACTTTCGTTAACACTCGATTATACTTCATATATTTCTCCTCACTATAAGTTGTATTTCCATTGTCACTACTGATCAATATCTATGTACTATTTAAACTGTCCTACAAAAAAGGCAACAACAATCGGCTTTAAGAACAATATTATGTTTAGACACCTTCTATATTCTTCTTTTTTACTACCTGTTTATTCACAATTTCTACCTCTCTTTCCTAATTAATATTCATACCTAACTGCCTCCAACTGAATGCTTTTCTTGATAACTTATTACTGCTACAAGAAAGCAACAACAGCAACGATACCAATAAATAATACAAAAATAATAGCTGTTTTTCATCAAAAAAAATGAAAAAAAAATATTTTTTTTTAATTCCATTAGAAAATATACGAACTAAAAAGTAATCTAAAACAATCTTAAAGAAATTTATACACACCTAAAAACAATTAACCTTCGTATTTATTTGAAAAAATAAAAAAAAAAAATAATAATAGCGTTTTCTTTAAAATCGAATAATATGAATTATATTCTGAAAATATCTCGTTCATCCCCAATTTATATACTTATACCCGTTAAATATATAAGGAATCTACAAATTTCCCATTTTACATTGACAATACTCCGTTTATACGCTCATTTAGAATGAAACATTCTCGTATATACTTTATGCGAAACAACTGTAAATCTATTAGGGGCAAGACAATGTCTTCTTATAGTATTGAATTATTTTCTCTACATCGAGTAGTCTGTTAAAAAGTTTGATTTATCGTGATTGATTTTGCTAATTCCATCATAAGTATTTGAAACTACAGCTTACATCAAAAAAGTATTCATCTGATTTTTCAACAATGCATTTTTTACTTTGTATCGTTACAGTTTACCCATAAGAGCAATCAAGTTCTTCCTCTCTTATAGGTAAACCAAAAATTACTATACTTTTCTATTTAGCTTTTTTTCCAAATAAATTAGTTTTATAGTCCCAACTATACGGTTTTGGACTATCGTCTCCATCAATGTTTGGAGTGATAAATACAGTTATCCAGCATTCGTCAGAGTTATCAAAATCTACAGGAACTTCATTATCTAGTTTGATGCTTTCTTTATTTTTACTTGAATGATCTTCACCTAAATTCTTCTCATCGATTGTTAGAATATAACCCACAAATTTATAATATTCGGGAACTCTTGTTTTTAACACTAAGTTAGTATCTTCAAAAATTATATATTTTTTAAATAAATCAGAAGTAATATGTTGCTCATCGTCTATCGTCGTACTCTTTGATGTTAATGGGCGTTCCATAGACAGTTCATTTCCTTCTAACACATGAAATCCCATTGATGGAATCACAACATCTTCATTTGGATTTAAAACTGTTTGTCTAATATTTATCTTATTAATGTCTTTTTTAACCTTTATTTCCACAGCTGGTGATTCTACTACCTGTAGATCATTCGATGCTACAGCAAAAGAATTATACATGACTTTCTCAGTCTTAAAATCAATATTTTCATCTGCTTTCATATCAAATTCTACAGTGAATGTTTCTAAGTCTTCTAGAATTTCAGATTCCTTTAATGAAATTTTAAAGCTTCTAATATCACTCCATTTTTGAACTTCACTTGCTGACAACCAAATTGGGGAAGATGAATTGGCAGGATTTGTAATCTTTTGAGTCGTCGATGGGTAATTAACTTTTTGAATTAAATCATCTCGCTTCGGGTTTTCTGATGTGCTGTACATAACATCAAATTTGCTCGCCCACTCGTCATTTAAAACAATTTTATCCAGGAGGTGAAGATTTGCTTGACTTCCTCTTGCAACATTATCTGTGATCCCAGAATCATCTATTGACGGGAAAACATCCATTAACACAAAATTATCTATAGTATCTTTTAGTGGATTAGTAACTTTTAATTGAAACGAAAGTTTTTCTGTAGAACTAATTGAAACTTTGTTTTTATAATTTGCATCTGCTTCTTTTTTTACAAATTTTTCCACAGATACTCCTGTTCTTTTTAATAGTTGATAGTTGTTAGACGATTTAAAATACTGTTGTGTCGTATCACCATCTCCATTTATATCACTTTGGTCATTCTCAACTATCGTGTCAGTAATTATTCCAGTACCTGGTACTGCGGAAAACTTATTATTCTTAGCAAAACCAAATACTGTTGGTCTTAACTTAGGTCCCGCTTTATCACTAACATTAATTGCAAATTCTACTGATACGCTAGAATTTGCAAACACTCTTTTATCATTCCAATGAACCTTGATGAGTTGTTGCTCTGTCCCATTGTAATTGTCTGTTACAACTTCAAAATCACCATTTGCTGAACTATCATCTTCATCTGATTTCAAACCCAAACTATCAGTAAAAATTGGTTTGGCACCCATATTCATTTGAATACCTTTAGGCAATAATATATAGGATTCTATAGGTTCTTGAAGGTCTACATTTGAACTGTAGTCATTACGTAAAGTAGCTTTCAACTTATTTTCTCCTACTAAAACAGCATCTCCAGAATGATCCAAAAACTCTACACTTGCTTTAACAATTGGAGCCATATTGGTTGTTGCTTCAATATTTACAGTTCTAGGACCTAACCAGTCTGTAGGCGATTGATGATTTTCACCATATCTATAATATTCTTTAGTTTCTCCGTGAATTTTACCTCTATAGAATGTTCTATTTGCTAGGGTACCAGTAGCACCCTGTTTAACTCGATAATTAGAATATACTCCTAGAAAAGTGTCTACTGGCATTCTGGTACCTTGCAAATTAGTATTTGCAGTATTTTTATTATCATCATATTGATATAACACTTCATAAGACAACACTCGCTCATTTTCACTCAACATTAAATCTTTTCTACCTAACAATATTGTATCATCTAATAAAATTTTTGTTGTTTGTTCATCTGTCAATTGTAGCTTTCGAAAATTGTTAGGTGAATTTATTTCAAATTTGATGCTAATTCTGGGTATTGAATCAAATGGTGTTACTGGAACACCATATAGTACATATTGTGTTGGCTTATATATTCTAATACTACTCAATATGAGATTTGGGTCCACTACTTCATTCACCCCAATATAATCAAATTCTACTCGATTTCGATACATTGCTTCATAGTCCCAACGCCTAGCAGACAAACGACCAGGGTCATTGTATGCTTTTCCTCCTACTAAAGACACCTGGTTTACGAACAATAGATCCGCACCATCTGTCGTAGTGATATTAGGGTTCACACTACTACCTAGACCACCCTTGTTATTTCCTGGGCCCCTGTACACAGAACTTATAAAATTTCCATTTGATGAAGGAAATTTATATTCTGAAGTTCCAGTCCTAACAATCCCCTCCTTTGTGTCAGACGAAGCGGATACATCATCTGTCCCAAAAGAGCTCATAAAATATTGATTAGACAGAACCGTCCTATCTTTAACTCCTTTAGCAATTTTTGTATACACTTGAAACTCAATATCGAAAATCGTTTTCCCTTCTTCAATAGATTTTTTTTGCTCCTCAATGGATGGAGCAGGAAATATCCATGAATAATGTGTTGATCCATCTATTTGCTTTTCGACTATTGGTTCTACACCTAAAGAGTTACCTACATATTCAAGATTAGAATTTACAATCTTATCAGTTATTTTAATAGGACTACCTTCTTTTAAGAAAATTAACCCTGTATTACTACTATTAACAGTGGATTTTATTTTCCAATTGATAGTATCACCTGGCATTGGTGCTAATCCTGCAGATCGATCTTGTGAGCCATCATAAATTTTCGACATAGACATGTTTATAGTGCTTTTAATTTTTACTTTTGCCATGTCACTCATATTTATTTCTTTCGATTCAAAAAAAGCTTGAACAGGAATCTCACTCCCATTTTTTGTCTCTCCATTTGTAGTTACAATTTTCAATACTGTCTTGTATGTTTTTCCTGCTTTAAAATTAGGAAAAGCGTAGGTCAATTGTTTCTGAACTGAATCGTATGCAGGAGTAACACCATCTATCTTTAATTCCTCTAAAGATTGTTGAAATACTCCTTCCTCAGGGAGCTTTATTCTCATCTTTGCATCTGTATATGTTTGTCGGCTCCCTGTTGCTTTTAATTCAATTGAAAATGTCCCAGTTTGACCTGAAAGAATTTCAGATTGAAAACTGCTAACACTAATATCCGTATTTATATCTCCTACAGCGTCAACTAATTTACTATTTAAAAAAAATGCAAGAAGAAGACTACACGCAATAAAAAATATTTCGAACATTTTCTTACAAGTAGAATTCAATAATCTATCACTCATATATTTCCCATCCTTATTTTTTTACAACTAGTCACTTGTCATGTTGTTTGTGAACTTAATACTTCATCTACCTTGTATAACGGCGATTCCAAAATTGGTATTTCACTATTCCACCAAGCATCACGATACGCAAACTTCGTTGTATGAATTCCTTCCACTTTAATTTCAAAAGTCATTTTAGCACTCTTGTACTCATCAGAGATGTTCTCTTTGTTCATCCTTACTTTTGAAAAGAGTGGTGCTGTATCTTCATTTTGCATCAGTTTCTTCTTATAATAAAAATAGCCGTCTTTCCCATCTATCCACTCAGTTAAATTGTAATCTACAGTTAAAACTGCTTTATCTCCATTCGTAGTAGCTGGTAATAATGCATCAACCCCTTCATCTGTTTCTACCGTAATGACTGGGGTTGCCAAAACTCGAATGAAACTTTCCAACCCTCCTGTATTCTTTATAGAAACTCGCTTTGTATAGTCTATATCTGGTTCAAACGAACTCGGTGGTGTAAAGTCTTCTTCTATTGAAGATTTTAAGTTTCCTATTTGGAAATCATTCTGCTTCTGATCATGATCTGTTAATGCAGAATATGTTGCTCTAACTCCATAAAATAGTGCAAGCATCAACACAAACATACTGATTCCCAAACAAACAAATTTCAACACTTTTTGCTTTGAGGATACTAGTTTTCCGAACATTCCTTTAAAATCCCCCTTTCAATGCGCTATAATTATTCTACTTGGCACCCACATCAATAGCATTCTCTAACATCTTGTATACATCACTGTTGTTTTCTACACCCCAAGAACTAAAAAGTACGGATGTTGTATCATGTGCATCCATAAAAACTTTTAACTTGTATAGAGAGCTTTTGTATTTGTTAGGTAACAAGCTTGACAAAGTAACACTATTAATTAATGGTTCGCTTTCCTCTCCTGGTTGTAACACTTCAGAATAGTAAAAATATCCGTTTTCATACAGCCAATATTTTCTCATCCCATCAGATGGTGCAGTCTCTTTAAATGCAGAAGAAAAATTCATAGAGAGAAATTTAAGTGGCGTATCAGGACGAGTAGAACTATTATATTCATACATATCTGTTCCGTTTTTAGGATCAGAAACAATTGCTGCTGATGCCAAATAATGTTTTCCATCTTTTGTGTATGTTCCACCATCATTACTTGCAAGCTTCCAAGTATCTGTATCATTAACATCTACTCTAGGATCAACTATTGTATTTGACTCTTTAAGATTGCCGTTTCCTACACGATCTGTCATATCTACTTGGAAAGTTAATAAAAACTCATACAATGATATTCGAACAAGCGCAGGTGTTTCACCTGTATTTGTTACACTAACAATTTTGGATGTTTCCTCACCTGGTTGCCAATTACTTTGAGGAGTAAAAACTTCTGTAATTTCTGCTAATAATCTAGTCCCTTCAAATCTATTTTCTTTAGAATCAACGGAAATAAACCATGCATATGTACTTCCTAAAATCACGAAACAGAACATTGCGAAAGTTATGAAAAACTTCATTCTCCTAGAATTCCATACACTACTCTTAGAGGATTTTTTTTTTCTATTCTTTTTTTTTAAGTCCATACTTCTCTTTTTTGACATGTCTTGATATTCCTTTCTTACTATTTCGTCATTTTAGAAAATAGATTTCAATTATTTGTTTAACTTATCTACAATCTTCTTTCTATCTGATTTCCACACTAACAAAATTAATAATAAGAAGAATAGTCCTAAACATGTATAGAGAATTGCTTGACGCCATTCTTCACCAGTTTTTGGTAGGAGCCCTAGAATTTTTGAGGAATTATTTGAATCTTTTGGAACATTTGTGGATGCCTTAGCTTTTACTGCATAAAATATCCAATCATTTTCCATAACATTCTTTTTTGAGAAATCTTTATTCGTGTATTCTCCAGATATCCAAAAATCTACTTCCATAGCACGACTATCACCAGCCTTAAAAACACCTAAGTCTAACGGTGCATTTTGTAAATTTCGTTCTTTGGTTATGCCTGATACCGGTCCTTCATATACTAATTTTGATTGGTAAGTTATTTTCATCTGAATAGCCTCAGATAAATCTAAAATACCAGTTACTCTTGGTGAGGAGATAAGCATGCTAAGTTTGTATGGAATATCTTTTTCCATATTCATCATTGAAATTGTAGTATGCCACTTTTTCCCAGGTAATACATCATTGACCTGAACTAAGTATCTTCCATCCTTTCGAACTGAAATACCTTTATCGTCACCAACAACCATTCCAGAAGGTAACTCTTGCGCTTGTGACATCACCGGACATATATTAAAGAATAAAACAACTAGAAAGAATAGACATAATTTATATTTTTTCTTCATTTGTATCCTCCAAAAAGAAACACAATGGTTAGTGAGAACGATATTTTCTAGCATATCACCAACCATCACTGTCTCTATTTCCTGTAATTTAAATCTCGATTTTTGATACTATCTTAATATAGACCTTCTAACGCAGTTTTTAATTCCGTGTTAGTATTGTTAACCCAGTCTGTACTATTAACAGCTTCTTTAGCTGCTTGGATACCTTTAGCATTAACAACTAAATCAAATTTTAGCTTGCTATACTCCATACCCGCTGAACTATCTAATTGAACAGAATCCAATAATTGAGCAGTTTGGGCTTGTGCTTTAACAATTCCAACATAATAGAAAGTTGCATCAGCTTTGTTGAAATACCACTTGTTTGGCGTTGGAGTTTCAGATAAATTTACAAAGTGCAACTTAATTTTTGAATCACTATTTGCATCAATTGTTGCTTTACCATTCGCATCAATTGAAATTGTTGGTTGGTAAAGCGGGTTTGTCCAATCTGCAGGTGTTTGAGTAGATGCTAAATCTACATATTTAAACTCTGCAGTAGACGGTGTAATTTCATTGGTAGCATCGTTCCGACTATATGAACCAACTTTTGCATAGTATTTTGAAGTACCATTATCCCAATAAGACACATATTTAAAAGTTGTACCTGCTTCTGTCGTTACTGCTTGTTCTTTTGCTTTTAGTGTATAGTTTCCTGCGTAGTCTCCACCAGTCACAGAAATCGTTTTTTCAGGTGTAATTTTTGAATCAACCCAAGTTCCTGTCGCAGTTGTTGAATCGTTCAGCTTGAAAAGATAAGTTTGTTCTTCTGTTTTCCCGTTTAAAATTGTGCCATCTGCACTCAATTTTGCTGAAGCATCATTTAATTTAGTTACAAGTTCTTGAAACGAGACACGAATCATAGAATCGTAGTTTCCAGAGTTTAATACAGCTACATCTTTGTTTATATCTTGACCTGGTTTCCAATCTTTCGGTGGTGTAAATGTCTCCAGTATCTCTGTGTCATTTCCTGCAATTTCTCCTTCAAAATGGTTAGTCGCGCTATCTTGACTTGTAAACCATGCGAATGTTCCTAATAAAGCTGCCATAGCTGCAAAAGTACTCGCAGCAACTAACCATTTTTTCTTGTTCTTTTTTACTATCATTTTTGTGTCCTCCTAAGATTTTTCTTATTTATATTAACCCTTTTTTTGGGAGTAATATCTCTTCTCTGAATTCTTTTCCTGTTTGTCCTTTTAGCACTATCACTAAAAATGTAGACGCGCATAACAAATATGAATCCCCATATACAACTAACAAACATTAGTGACAATAGCTTATTCTCTTTTATAAACGCTAGTATTCCACCAAATTTCGGTATTGAAAACGTTACTTTTCCAACAAGCTGCGAAGCTGCAATTGGCATGTCATCTGTTTTATTAGCATCCCCTCGTGTTACAAAAAACGTTCCTTCTTCGTCACCAAGTTTATCCAGCACTTTGACTACTCTGTGTGTTAAATAGTTAGTACTCTTATTTGCTGGATTAGATGATGGATGATATGTAATCACATCACCTGCCTTTATTTCATTTACAGGAGTTTCTTTGATAGTTAAGATATCTCCTGCTCTAAAACCACCTGGTTTAATCTTATTTCCGGGAGAAACCATCGAATTAGACAACACACCGAAAATACGGTAGCCATTTAAAGATTGATCATTTCTTTGTGCCAATACAAACAATCCTGAGCCTAAAATAAAACCAATAGTGACCACATAGAAAAGTAGATTAAAAAAGAATCGTACTATTTTTTGTTGTTTAGATACCTTTTTCACTATTCTTTTTTTACTACTTGCCTTTTTCTTAGGTCTCCTCTTCTTTGTTGTGTTTTTCTCTTTGGAAGCTGATTGATTTTTTTTGCCCTGTACTTTTGACAAAACATATCTCATCTCATTTCTATTCACTTATCTACTTCATCTTTATATATTTCCAAAAACAAATTAGTCTTACAATACTTCAATCTCTACTATATTTACTACGGTATCCTAAAAAAATAAATCTATAAGTATTCTACAAAAATATACCCTTTTGATCTTATCGTTTTTAAGTCAAAGAATATAGGTAAATCTCTAGTACTGTATTTCTTACGAATATGATGAATCAAATTCGCAATTCGAGCTCTAACGAAAGAAGCATCCTCATCTGCTCTCGCTCCCCAGACTGCTGTAAAAATCTGGTTATAGGGCACCGTATTTCCTTTATTTTTATGTAACAGACTAACTATGCGATACTCTAATGCTGTCAGTAAAATTTCATCATATCCTGGAAATATTATACTTCGATTACCTTCATCAATTATGTACTTCTCATCTGAACTTACTTCATTTTGGACACATTTTTTTCGTTCAGGAGATTCTTTTCTTAATTCCTGCCTTGAAATAAGAGTATTTTGAATCGTTAACCGAATCTCCAAGCACTGCTTATCTTCACCGAAAACACCACTTGCTCCTAAATTCAGAAGTAATATTCGATCAGAACTTTCCATATCTCTTGATAGAATCCAAATGGGCAATGATATACCGGATTCTTTAATTCGAATAACTATATTACATATACCTGCTTTGGAATCACTTGTTCTATCACAAATGACTATACCATCAACAATACTTGCATATTCATCTACTTCATGTAGAGGAATTTCTACAACTTCACACACATTTCTGTCAAAAATATCCATCTTATCTGATTTATCCAGTTCATCCAGATATATCATTCCAATTTTATTCATATTTTCTACATTCCTTTCCTAATTATATGTACTTTTAATACGCACTACTAAACTACTTCCAAATGAATGCTTCTCCTGAGCGCTTATTGCAATTTCAAGTAAGAAACTGTATCAACCCTACCAATGAATAATATAAAAAAAACGACTGTTTTTCATCAAATAAAAAAAAAAAAAGAGACTTTTTTTTGACTCTATCGATTCCAAAAACACTTGGAAAGTCCTAAATAAAAAACTTTTAGCAAGTTATATTTTCCTGACCTTCTATTTTTTTCGTATTTTTATAGAAAAATCGCAAAAAAAATAAGAATAGCGCTTTCTTTTTTTGTGTTCAAAAGAAAATTATATGAAATATAACAATAAAATATACATTTTATATTAAACAAATATAGATATGTCTGTTTAATTGATAAGAAAATTGTCAATTGTCTCACTTTAGAATAGCAGTGTCTCTTTTTATACGAAGTAAAAAAGAAGTCATAGGGATAGGATGGTACCTTCTTATAGTGAAGAGTTCTTTTGTAAGGAAAACAATGACATCCTAAAAAGGTACTAACCATTCTCGCAAAAAAATAAAAGATGATCTACTTCTTGATACGACTCACTATCTATCAAACAACATAAATGTTTTTAGAGTCTGTTAATTATTTGAACTTCCCGTTTAAGTTATTTTGAGAGGGTAACTCGTAAAATCTCTTAGCAGAAAAGGAGACCTTACGACAATGCAGAGATAAAATCATTTCATAGCAGTATTAATAATTTGACACCATATCTCTATTTTTTTGTAGAGAGTCTATCACCAATGGATCACATACTTAAAATTTTTAAAGTATCAATAATATAGAAAATTAATTTCAATAAGTATTTTGTGAAAAATAGAATTGCACTTATATTGACAAACCCGTAACAACAAAAACTTACGACTTGTTAAGCAAAATAACTGCCGAAAATTAAAGAGTTTGAGAAAATAGCTCTTTGATTTCACGGCAGTTATTTAGATATTCTTTTACAGTATTTAAATCTTGACAAAATAGGATCAAAATATAGTAAAACTTATTCCTGATTCTGGTATGTTTTAGATATTAGAACAACACCAAACTCATCTTTTAGCTTCATCTGAAGTACATAGGAAACTCAAACAAATTAAATAGACAAATAAATTTGGATACTTCCATCAGTTTTATAATGTTCAAAGTCAGTGATATACGTTCTCTTTCCTTGAATCTCTTCATTGGCCCAAATCTGATTCCAACTATCTCCAACAGCTTCTGGTGTCCTTTCTTTCACATTAACTACAATGTAATTTCCAGCTACAACAGTTACTGATTCTTTAGAGCCATCAGTAACTGTTCCCACCAATAGATCAAAATTCCCAGTGTGGTCACTCTCATAGTTTGAGTATACTGCAAAGATATCTCCTTCAAAGCCTAACGAAGGAACTTTCCCCCATAGTTTAGCAATGTCTTCCAAATTTTGATTGTTCGTGCGAATCTTTTCTCCATGAATAGTCATTTGTTTCATCTTTTTTTCCAAATATATCATCTCCATTTCACTTGATGTTAGTAGAATAACAAATAAATACTGACAACAGTATGTCATTATTTTAAAAAAACTACTAGTAAAAAAATGAAGTGTTGTCAATTGTCAAAATGGAATCCAATATTCGAAAACAGAGTGTCTTACAGTTTATTTTATTACTACCTTAGTGACACCTTTATTAACTTTCCCTTATGATTTCTTGATGATTTCTTGAAAAAGACATTTTTGGTCAAATACTTCTGTGCAAATTCTTATATTCTAGTTCATCCTTTAGAACTTAAGAGCGCAACTTATTCATCAAGAAACCAGATCAAAAGACGACATACAGTTGTCATCTTTTGAATGATAGACTATTTTTTACAAACAATTTGAAAACGAAGGAGCGAAGGAAAAATGAAGGACATCTGTTCTGCAACAACTACACACTTTAATTTGTCCCCTGAACCTTAAATAATTGGCTCAAAAGAAAACAAAGTTCAAGTTCCACTGGATAAATTGAAGAAGACTTAAAAGGGAACTAACCTAGCTATGTTTCGAAGCGAGCAATTATTTTATATTACCATGTAAAGAGCTTAGCTTTTGCAATAATAATGCTTTGTCTTATAATTTGACTATGCAGAAAAAAATAATGACACTCTAGGAGGGATATCTATGAAAAAAATTGAGCGCGTTCTTGCTATTATCGTTTTACTTTTAGAAGATGAGGTTGTTCCTGCTAAGCAACTTGCGCAACGATTCAGTGTGGATAAAAGAACGATTTTCAGAGATATTGAAACTATTGAAATGTCAGGATTTCCCATTGTTTCACATCAAGGACGCAACGGTGGGTTTTCTTTGATTAGTTCCTTTAAGCTTCGGAGCTACACATATAGCGAAGAGGAGAAACAAGATATTTTAACTGCATTAAAAATGAAGGAAGACCTCATTGATCTTGATGACCACCAACACCTAATCAAGGAAAAATTACAACTTTTACAAGGAACAACATCTGTAGCAAGAAAACCGGAGCGTCTTATTTCTTTCGATTCACCCACACTTCATCGGCCTGAAATTGAAAGTGAAACGAAACTAAAAAACAAACAAATTAATCTTGCGTTAACTAAGAAGAAGAAAATATCCATTGGCTACGTTAGCAACAAAGGGATTTTAATTAATCAAACCATCCATCCGTATGAACTAATGCTAATGAATGGTAGCTGGTATATTTATTCCTATTGTGAAAAGCAACAAGACTTTAGATACTTGAAAGTAACTAGGATTCGAAAATTAACTGTCTTGGAAAAAACATTCAAGTCAATTGATCGACCAAATATTTCCACAGAAACTCCTAACGAAATAATCACATTAAATTTTCGAAAAGAAGATCTAGGTAAGCTCTATGATTATTATCTGGAAAGTGAAATCAAGTTGAAGGATGATCACATTGAAGTCTCCTTTTGTGCGAATCAACAACAATATATTGTTCCATTCTTACTAATGTTTGGGGATAAAGCAAAAGTAATTTCACCAGAATACTTGAAAGAACAACATAAGGCAGCAATCAAAGAGTTACAAAAAACATATTGAATTTTTCCAGGATAGATTAGGCTACTGCTAAACACTCATAAATTAACCTGCACAGTGTTAATATTTGTATCATTATTTACAATTCGCATATCCATGTCTATTAATAAATCAGTATTTTACATTGTAACATCTACTTTAGAATATGAAACATACACATTTCTTCTTTTTTCACGACTTTTGTCTAATACGCCCTTACAAAAGACAATGATATTTTCTTTTAACAAAAATCCAAGAAAAGACCATTCTATATTTCACTTTTCTTATTTATTCAAAAAAAAATAAAAAAACAATAGATTTTTTCAGATTAATATGTTTTTTTTTTTTTGCAGAAAACAACTTAAATTACTTTGTATTGATGAAATCTTTCAACTATAGTAGTTATTATATACAGAAAGGAGCTCCTAATATGATATATCTCTTTGAAAAAAAAGATACTAGAATTTATCGAATGGTTGGTGAATTCCTCCGCACTCCTACAATCAAAATTAGTGAGTTAACAAACCTGCTAGATGTTTCTCTTTCAACTCTAACAAAAGATATTGCAGAAACAAATGAACTTTTTCAAAAAAGCAATATTAAAGCCCATATTGCTTTAGCTAATCAAGAAGCTACAATAGATCGAACGGCAAGTTTTTCTCTCTCAAAACTAGCAATTTTTCTATTTGAGCGTTCCTTCAAAGGAAACATCTTACTAGATGCATTCTATGAAAGAAAAATAGACATCGATCTATATACCTACTCATATGATATGTCTGAAGCAAGTTTTTACAGAAAGATAAATGAATTGAAGACAGAACTAGTACGATTCAATTTGCAGTTAAACACAAAACCTATAGAACTTTATGGTAGCGAACAAGATATTCGGTATTTTTATCTATCACTTTTTTGGGGTGTTTATCGTGGGATTCAATGGCCGTTTACTATTCCTAGAGAGGATTATTTAGAAAAAGTTCAATCTGGTGAAAAGGCTATTCTTTTTAGTCTTCCTGTTGTTCAAAAAGAACGCTGGTTATATTGGATTGCTGTTATTGAACAGAGGAGGAGGAGGAAACATTTTGTTTCTTCATTATCTACAAAATATGGTGACAGTCCAATGAAAATTGTTTCTTTCCTTACCTTTATTGAAAATCCTGACGAGACTTTAACTCTTATCCCAGAAAAACATATTACCAATGAAGGAAATTACGAAACATCAATTGCAGAAACAACAACATTTGTTTCATCATCAAATACACCAATTGTTTATTCATATATCAGGTATCACCAATTTCATGATACTGAGTTATGGCAAGTTGCTAACTATTTACTTGAACTAGTTCTAGACAATTCAGAATTTTTAGAGGAAGTAAAGGACTCTCCTTTATTTATGATGAGACTTTTAACGTTACTCTTACAAACAAATAGGAATTCTTACCATTATCAATCAATGTTTTATTCCTTACTTGATCATTTCCAACCTTCTTTACTTGACACAAGTAGTCGTTCACAAGAGATACTGGCAAATAAAATAGCTGCAGCAATCACGATAACTAACACAAAATTCCCACATTTTAATATTAAAGATGAGAAATTTTTGATTGCATCTCTAAGTGAATCAATTCTTGGCGGTTTCAAATTTAATTTCTATAATGACAGTTACAATATTTCTTTGTTACTCGAGAATCTTTATACGGCGGAACTTATAAAAAAACAAATTTCTGCGCTGAATTATAAATTAACGATTTCAACAGAAAATGAAGATATAAAAAAAGCTGATTTGATTATCTGTGAAAATTATACAGAATCTATCATACCTGAAATAAATGAGTCCACTCAAGTTTTTGTTCTTGCAAAAAGCTATCTAACACAACGTGATTTAGATGGTATAAATAATTTTTTGCGTACTGCTAAATCATAAATATTTTATTTTTTTCGAATTTATAAGTTGGGTTACTAGGAATACATTTCATTCTTAACTGTATCCCACACTTTGCGCTGAACACAGTCTCTTTTAAATTCAGCGAAGTGTGGGATATTTGGATATCCCTCTAAATTAACTCTTGGTCCTAAAACAGTAATGTCAATACTCTTGTTGATGGTGATTGCTCTCTTATCCACAGCCGTTATCCTAGCCTCACGCCTAAAAAGTAACTATATAACTCATGGTAGCAATTTAAGACACCTTTGGAGGATTTAATGAAAAAGTCTGAGAGAATTAATCAAGAAATGTTCTATTTACAAGAAAAAAAGAATTTAACTTACGTGATTTAATTGAAGAGTTTAATATTTCTAAAAGCACAGCTTTACGTGATATTTCTGAATTAGAAAGCCTAGGAGTCCCCTTATATGCAGAAAACGGAAGGTATGGAGGATATCGAATTATTCAAAATAATTTTTTACCTCCAATGTTTTTTAGTAAAAAAGAAATCTTTACAATTTTTTTCTGCCTTCATTTGTTAAAATCTATAGTTAACTCTCCTTTTGGGTGTTCATACAATAATATAGAAACTAATTTGCTACAAACATTTTCTAACAGTGATCAAAGAGAAATAACTAATTCTATGAATTACATTAACTTTGAAGGTCATATTCAACTAACGGATGTATCAAATCTAGAAAATTTGTATGCGTGTATTATCAAAGATAAAGTAATTTCTTTTGATTATACTAGAAAATCACCTACCCATCGTAAAATCTATCCAATTCACTTAACAATACGGGACGGTTATTGGTACTGCACTGGTTTAGATATTGATAAATCAGCATACAGAACATTTCGTTGTGACTTAAAAAAAACACTATGATTGATGAAGAAAAAAATATTAAAATCTCTAAAAAGGACACAGCAAAACATGTATATGAACAGTAATTGAAATATGGCACATTGAATTTCAAAATAAAGTTATCCTTAGAGGAATGTTCTCACTATAAAAGAAATAAATATCCAAACATTTATTTCAAAAAAGCATATCTTATTGGAAAAATAAATGAAAAGGAAGTCGATTTTCTTACAAATTATCTATTAGGATTTGGTACAATAATTAGAAATATAGATAATGAGCTGATTAAAGCAACATACAGGGATAAAATTAAGATACTTCTAAATAATATTTAACATTAGAAGAAGAACTTTAATTTATTTTCCCAAAAACAATTGTTTGTATAAAGTTTGACTAGAGGCAATCAAAATCTTTGAACTTAAAAATAATTGATAGTAAAAAGAGTAATTAAAATAACTATTTTTAATACGCATACTTTTAAGTAATCCTGGCTCAGTACGATTATATAAAATTATTGGTATTTTCATACATTATTTACATTAGACAGATGATTTCTATTTAGTTGTGTAAGACCGCTTTTGATTTTACTCTATTTTTTCAAGTATAATGTATAGGATTTCTCCACTAAATATGCTATTATTATAGTAGAAAAGGAGGGGATTGTTTGTCAAAAGCAAGCTATTTTGCTTCTCTACTTCAAAAAGGTTATTTTATTGAGAAGTACAAAGAGGCAGGAAATTCTATGTTGCCAATTATCAAGTCTAATCAACCAGTTAGTCTAAAACCTATATCAGTTAATACGAGTCTGGCGGTTAATGATATTGTCTTTTGTAAAGTTAAAGGTAATTATTATACACACTTAATTACAGCTATCAGAAAACGAAACACCCATACTGAATACCAAATATCTAACAACCATGGACATATAAATGGCTGGATTAAACAAGGAAATATTTTTGGTAAAGTAGTTAAAATTTGGTAGATACCAAGTTTTATTTTTTTACTCAAAAAAATTCCAATTTTATTTTCAACGACGTGCTTTTTGGTTAGATATATGGTACAGACCTTTAGCATCATATGAAGATAGCCATCTCTAGTAAAGTTTAATCTCCCATTAGTTCAAACCCGTTGAGAGAAAAATATCATTTAATTAAAAATGCTCTAGAATTACCTTATGGGAATGATTGAACAACCCTTTCAAAGTATTCCGGAAAAATGCCTATGGGTTTCGTAGTTGCTATGACTTTAGATTGTTATGCCTTGAAACGTTTTTTTTCAACTAATAGAAAAAAACTAGAGGGAATTTCCTCTAGGATTTATCATACTGGATTCAATTCTTTCGTTTTTCGTCACTAACATTAGTGGTACAAATAACCGACAAACTTTGCCTAGCTATGTTCATTCTTATTTATAAATTACTTAAATAGTTCTTTTATTTTATCTACGATACTACCTGTATCAGCTTTTGACAACAATCCTTTGACTGATTCAAATTGATCTCCAAGATCGTCTTTATGCTCCTCTACAAACTTTGTGGCTGCATCAATCTTTCCTTCCCCAATTAACTCTTTTACTTTAGCAATTATTTCATCAACGTTCATACCTTTTCCACCTTTCTTTATAAGACAGTCTTGTTCTCAAAAGACTACTACATTAAAAATTTGTCTCGATATTAAGGGACTTACTTAACTATATCAACGAATAATCGATTTTTCCAATGATTTGTACTCTTTCTGGTTTGGTTTTAATTGATTTCACTATACTAATCTTTATCTATTTCAAAATTAATATTTTTGGTAAACATACTTTGAAGTAAATCTGATTAATCATGCTTAGATAAGATTTTGATCGTTTCCACATATTGATACACATTGCACAAAAAAAGTGATCTCTATGCAGCTACATAGGATCACTTTTTTCGATACTCTTTTTATTTGCTGTACTCAAATTGGAAGTGGTTGAAAGAAATAGCTCTCCACGCAAATGATTCCTCCCATATAGAGGTCAAAAATATTTTGATGCTTAAAAATGTATGATATTACTCTCTAACTCATATGCTCCATTCTTTTATTTGCTGGAATGTTACGTCTATTTATAGTTAGTCTCCTCTAAAATATGTAATTGAACATATGTAGCATTAAAAAAATCTATTCAATAAGAAATGACGAATTTCTTCCATGACGGATAGTTTTGATCTAAAAAATTAAAACATCAATAGGTAGTATGTACTACTATCGAAATTAACTAGACTTTCCTAGGTACCTTTTTCTGGAAGAAAAAATAGTTCGCATCAATTTTTAAGATGTTTAGCCTTTATTGTGGGCTGGTTATTCAAATTTATTTAACTGATTTTTCAGGAACAGTATTACACCGATAAATTTTAGGTGTTTTTTCTGTTTAACAAGAAGAACAAATAAATCAATCCCTTGACACTGTTTCTTCAAGACCTATTGGTGTAATTAACAACACTTTTAAAATGGTTCAATCCAGTAGGCATAATACGAGATAAGACAATTCCTTCTCTATTGCTCAATATTCTTTCACTACGTTTGAAATGAGCAAAGTACATGTCAGAAAATAAAAAAAATATTTATTTCGACATGTACGCTCACTATAAGTCTTTACTTCTTCATTCTATATCTTTTTGACAACACTGCCCCTGAAAATAACAAAATTAGAATACCTAAAAAACCAATTCGTGAAATTTCTTCTCCAGTGTTTAACAATCTCCCCGTAGTCCTCCCACTTGGTTTGATAAGATTTCCAGTATTTGCTGAACCAGTTTCAGGATCTACTTCCTTTCCACCAACATTTGGTGTCAACGGATCTGTTCCTAATTCTACTTCCTTACCATCAGGTACTCCATCTCCATCTGTATCTGGATTCAATGGATCTGTACCCAGCTCCAGTTCTTTACCATCAGGTACTCCATCTCCATCTGTATCTGGATTCAATGGATCTGTATCCAGCTCCAGTTCTTTACCATCAGGTACCCCATCTCCATCTGTATCTGGATTCAATGGATCTGTACCCAGCTCCAGTTCTTTACCATCAGGTACTCCATCTCCATCTGTATCTGGATTCAATGGATCTGTACCCAGCTCCAGTTCTTTACCATCAGGTACCCCATCTCCATCTGTATCTGGATTCAATGGATCTGTACCCAGCTCCAGTTCTTTACCATCAGGTACCCCATCTCCATCTGTATCTGGATTCAATGGATCTGTACCCAGCTCCAGTTCTTTACCATCAGGTACTCCATCTCCATCTGTATCTGGATTCAATGGATCTGTACCCAGCTCCAGTTCTTTACCATCAGGTACTCCATCTCCATCTGTATCTGGATTCAATGGATCTGTACCCAGCTCCAGTTCTTTACCATCAGGTACCCCATCTCCATCTGTATCTGGATTCAATGGATCTGTACCCAGCTCCAGTTCTTTACCATCAGGTACTCCATCTCCATCTGTATCTGGATTCAATGGATCTGTACCCAGCTCCAGTTCTTTACCATCAGGTACCCCATCTCCATCTGTATCTGGATTCAATGGATCTGTACCCAGCTCCAGTTCTTTACCATCAGGTACCCCATCTCCATCTGTATCTGGATTCAACGGATCAGTTCCTAGTTCTACTTCCTTACCATCTGGCAAGCCATCTCCATCTGTATCTGGATTCAACGGATCAGTTCCTAATTTTATTTCTTCTTCATCCAGCAACCCATCTCCATCCGTGTCTTTAGATGTATAAGAAACAATTACTTCCTCTGACGGCGGTGCTCCTGTTACAACATCTGTTGCTACTACGCTGATAGGCTGTCCTTCAATTACCTCTGAAGTAGGGATTTCTGCTTCATACATACCGTTTTCATCTGTTACTACAGTGACAACTGTTCCAGCATCTGTTGTTATTTTAACCTCAGTTCCAGCTGGAGCTCCTTCAACAAGTCCCGATACAATTGAAACTTCTACATCTTTGAGACTGATCTCCGCTGTTGGCGTTGGTGTATACAAATTGTAGTACACAAAAGAATCTATCTGTACCTCTTGTACATTAGAAACGTGTCCACCTGTTGTTGCAAACAATGCCAATACGTAACCTGTAGCTATACCATCCGGAACCAACCATTGAGACACATCGTTAGACCATACTACTCCATCATATACAACAGTCAATGTCTTCGAACCACCATTATAACTAGCTTGAAAAGGTCTAAACTCATTGTTTATAGGCTCTGAAATTACTTGGACATCAGGAGCCCATTTTAACCCATACTCTTCTGAAGAGTCTGAAGATAGAAAACCTGCAAACGAACTGCCCACACCCTGTGATGTACCAAACTGACTCGGGTCATACTGATTAAACCATGTGTCTGTTGAAAAACCAAAAGCATCTGACAAGCCCGCTACACCATGTCTCCCCCCCTCTCCACCGATCGAAGCAAAGTCATTAGGATGCATAACAAAGGCAACACCATCCGATCCTCCTGAATTTCCAGTACTAGGATTAGGGTTCTGTGAACCATCCCCTAAGTTTATAGATCCAGTAAATATAAAATCTTCATTCATATTTATTCGATCTCTTAAATAGCTAACACCCATTTGTAAAAATTCATCATTTGTCAACCGAATAATGCCAGTAGACGAGTCATAGGATGCCTGTCCGCTTAAACCAAAATGATCTAAATAGTTGGATGAATTTACGATGACCTCTTTCGAAACAGCATCCACCACTTCAGGCTTACTTCCTGCTACAATCATAGCTATCATTCCAAGAGAACCTACAGTAGCTATTTTTTTTGTTATCTTTTCTATTCTAAATTGTTTCATTAACAACCAACTTCCTGTTTCTAATTTTTTTATCCATCGCCTAAAAAGGCAAGAAATCATTTGTTTTCATATACCAAATAGTTCATTTGAATTATCCATATTCTCTTCTGCTAAACAGGTTAGATAAAGAAATAATCCATCAAATAAAAGCTTTTAAACTAGCTCTCTTTTCTTATATGCCGCTAATCTCATCTATGTCTTAGAGACAACAGCTTTGTCTCTCTTGATAAGGTAGCTTTCTGCCAAGCAAAGTACCTTGTCGAAACATATGTATCAGGCATTTCGTTATCATTGAAATATTCTACCCCATTCGATCAAACAGAGAAAACATTGTAGTTTCTTACAAACTTAATTTTTTGAGATAGATATTTTATTTTCACCTCTGATGCCAATTCGTCTCACTCCATGATCACTTCTAGTATCCCTAATTGTAGATAATCTTTGTAAAAAAATATACTCTCAATATAGTCATTTATTACTATGTAAACCATTCTAACGGTATTTGTCCACATTGATCCCTCCTATCTATATGATGAAATAGCGCTACTTATTGTTTCTGAAGTCTGTTATGATATATTTGTGCTGGTTCTATACTCTTTGTCATAACTTCCTTAGTATACTAAATTTTTTTAAAATGTTCATTTCAAAAAAAAAAATATATTTGTAATTTTTTAATGAAAAAAAGCTCCATTGACAGAACATACCCCTAAACATACAGCTTCCTCACAAATCCCACCTGATAAACCCTCATTTTTATGTTTATTTTTTCAAAAAAATGATATATATATCCAAACAACATGTCATGATTTACTAAAAATAATAAATATACACTATTTAAATCCCGACTTAAACTCTTTTTATATTTATTATATTAAAGAAAGTAATAAAAAAATATAAAATCAATAAAATTTTTCAGCGCCTACATTAGAATAATGTATATCCTTAAGAAGTTTTATTGTTAATATACATCGGTTAAAGTTGTCCAACAGGTAGAGAAACTTTGACTTTCTACTATTTTATATTGATGGAACTTCCAAATATGAAAACACGAATTTTTCTTATAAGCAATTTGACAATGAACAAAAAAACATACTTCACCAACTTACAGCAAAGTATGTCTTCCTAATACGTATTTTTACTTAGGGGTACCTATAAAAAGCGGTAATCCTAAATTAATGATTGGGTAAATAGAGAACAAAGCTAACGCAACATTTCTAGGGACTTTTATTTTCTCTATCACTTTACTGAATAAGTCAAAACCTATAATAATAAATAATATATTAGCACAAGCAAACACTCTATTACCTGATGCAAAAAGCGTTGGAGAAAACCAAAGCATGACTAAAGATAGAACTGCTGCTAACATACATAAGAGTGAAAATAGTTTATAGGAAGATGCTCTATAAACTAATATCCCTAAAATTCCGAAAAAGATAGAAAAGATTAAATAATTTTTGATTGCTAGGCTAAAGCCATGTAAAGTAAAAAATCGTCGTACTTCCAAAGTATAAATTTGAATAAACGTTCCTGAAAAATTTGGCAATAAATACATCAAGCTCAGCAAACCAATCAATAAACCGATCATAATATACAGCTGTTTATTCATTTTTAACAATAATATGGCTAATAAAATTAATAGTAAGAGAATTGAAAATGTATTATTATAAATACCAGTAAACAAAAAATTCATTCCTACTCTGACATGAGAAAACATTGATACTTCCTGAAAATCAGGATACCATGTCTTTACTTCACTGGAAAACCTTACACTATTCCCAGGAGCGACGTACATAAAAATCAGTCCAAAACACATCAGAAATGTTTTTCCTAATAAAAAAAGAGATTTCTTTTTTTACTGATAACTAACGCAATATGAGCACATACTGCTGCACAAAAACCAACAAGTAAATATTGTTCATTACTGATAGAAAAAAGTAATGTTATAAAAATGCTGAGAAACATCCAGCTTCTTTTCGTCCATCTATCTCCTCTAAAAACATAGTCAGCATAAGGTATCATGGCAAATAGTCCCAAAGAGAGCGGCCATAGATAATTCACAGCTCCTGTTATCCACAAAAAAGAATGATAGATAAATGGAAAATTCATCCAACCAAAAAAAGCTAGTATAACTATCATATCAAATAAACTCACTGTTTTTTTCATAATTCGAGCAATTGAATACGCTGCAATTAATAATGAAGCCGAGGTTATTGATGAGTAGACTATTAATGGCATCGAAAATATAAAATACATAATTGCATCTGGAAAAATTCTAGCTGACCAGCCTGTATACCGATGAATAATATAGTCAAAGAAATGTTTTTGTTCACTGACCCTTTTAAACCATTCATCATCCGTTCCTTTTTGAATACCAAAAAAAGAAAAATAAATTGTAATACATAAAAAAAGGATACAAATCCCAATTAACTGACTGTTTTTAGAAAACCAATTTTTGTTCATTCCACTTGTCATTACTCTATTCATTCACCCGCTCCTTAATTTCCAACTTATATTTTGTAAAGATTACGCTATCATCTATTGCACTATTTTATCACAGGAAACATAAAATAAGAGAAATACAAACATTGGTCATAGAAGCTAAACTGACACCTTGCTTCTCTTTGCCAAGTCTCCATTACAACCCTTAGTCATGCTCTTAAAAACACAGAAGTCTATCTTACCACAAGAAAACAACTCTATTTGCCTTCTATGTTAATGGTGGATGGATATTCGCTCGCACACGTCTCTCGAAGACAGAAATGAGCTTTATCTGCGCAGGTGGTGAAGTAGGTACGCTAATGAATATTCATCTCCTTCTTTAACAAAAGACAGAAGCTTTCCTATGGAAAAAATAAAATTTCACTTTCGATTACATATTACAGATTTATTCAAACAATTTAAGTTCTAAAAAAACAAAATGAACAACATTCCATTATTTTGTAAGTTAGGTTTAAATTCATTAGTTTTGGAGCAGAAACAAAATTCAAGGTCCCAGACACTTTGTATTGAATTACAAGATTTTCTACAATCTGAAGTGAAGATTCATTTTCGGGGCGAGCGTCTATTTTATACCCTGCGTTTTCTATTGTAGTTAATTGTGAGGTAACTTGAGACGTTTGCGTTAGATCTATTGTGTCTCCAACAAGACCTGATAGTTGGACAGTATACTCAGACAATACTTCATTGGCTTCATTAACAAATTCGACAGTAACAGTTGTCTCTGCCGGTCGTTGTTTTTCCCATTGAGCATATAAGGTGTTCCCTCCCTTATTCTCTTCACCTTTAAATTCTTCGTTTGGTTGAAACATTTGTCCAGATCCATCTGCTTTAGTGTTCCATCCACTAAAATCATAGCCCTCTTTCTGTAATTGACCTTTGTCTGCAATAGTCATCACGTCTTGAGCCGTATAAGGTTGGCCAGTCGGAACCGTTCCAGAAGTCTCTCCATTTCCAGAATAATTTAGCTCATAGTTTGGAATCGAACCAATCAATTCCATTGTAGCTTTTTTTTGATTTATCATATCTTCGTGTAAAGCATATTGAAAATTGTAAAGATTTTTTATTTCATTATTTTCCCAACTAACTTGTTCCCCGGCCACTGTTAGATTTGGATCAGTCACTTTATCGCCAAGCCAAACAGATTGTTTTGCTGGTAGAGCAATATCTTTAATGTTGGAAAAGGCAAATGAGATCCCTATTTGAGGATATAAAATCTTCTCATTAATAGCAGCATTAGGCGTATAATAATTTTGGTATCGTTTATTTCCTTCTAATGTCGCGTTCACAATTTTATTTTCTGTTTCAGTAGGAAGCCATGGAGAAAATATATTATAGGGAGCTACCCATGTATCCGTGAGATTCCAAGGAAATGAGACACTTGTTACTTGTTTATTCGCTTGAGTTTCAAACATAGTCAAACGATTTAAATAGACATTTTGATTTAGTTCATTTATTGGTTGAACATTCAATGGACGTAAGTCAACACTACCACCTGAAATTTTGATCTCACCAATTGTAGCACCTGCATCTTTAAACTCATTTGAAATACCTATATATCCGGTATCCTCCAACCTCTTAGAGTTAGGCCCAAAAATACTTCCACTTGAAATTTGAATATTTCCAATAGATGCATTAGTATATTTCGATGTTACAGGAGTGCGTTTACTATCAAAAATCCCGATAAAGTCACCAGGGTCAACACTATAATTTCTATTTGTATAGTTAAATTTCCCTCTTAAAACTCGGACGTTTTCTATATGAGAATTCCCTTCGGTTATTGTTACTAACCTAGAATCAGTCTTAACATTAGCATTTTTTATAATCACATTTCGTAAACTATATTTATCTTTCCCCCCATTAGCTATTCCCACCAACGAGGATCCTTCCGACGTTATGCTATTTATAATAATATCTGAATTAGGAGCGTCTGTAACACTACCAAACAGTGCAGCCGAAGTAGAATCAGTCTTAAAATTTGAGCCTTCATTGATTTCAATACTTCCAGACTCAATTACAGAATCAGTATAAATAGAACCTATACTAATTAGAGGTTGTCGGAAATCTTTGTTACGACGTTCAAGCATTGTATACGATCCACCATTAAATGTAATCTTTCCGCCTGAACCCTTTGTTACAATGTTAGCACCACTGTTAAAATTCCATATTGTAAGTCTTGACGATTCGTCAAAAGGAAAAAATGTTATTTCAGAACTATCAAAAATCTGAACTACATCTCTGTCATTATTGTTACTTTCTCTAATTTTCACTTGATTTTGAAATTCAAATTTCACCTTAGCCCCATTGATTAGGTCTAACCCATGGATAAGATGATCACCTTCTGGAGTTTCATTAGTAGAACCGTTGAACCTAATATTTATTTCTCCATCGATACCAGTTCCATCAATAGTTGATGGGTTACGTGTAAATAAAGTATCATAGACTATCGTTGAAGACGTTGGTATGTCATCTTGAATAAGAGTTAATCCGTTCCCAGCGTCTTCATACAGTGATAAAGTATTTGGAGAACTTCCTTTTGTAATTTTAAAAGATAGCAAGTTTGATTTAGGACGTATTAATTCTGCTGAACGATTAAGTTTGGTTTCTTGAAGATTTAGATCCTCATTCTGATTATCTTTTTCTGTCGCAAATTTATTCGCACTTACATTCGAGTCAATATTAGACGTTTCATCATTTTGTATAGCTTCTTCAGAATTTGCACTAATTTTGCTACTTGATTGAGCAAAAATATTAGTCACTGCTGTGCCTCCAATTATTAATATAAGAAGCCCAGTATTTATTATCTTCTTTTTCATTTTTTCACCTAAATTCTTTTTTTATGAGCTAGTAGTAAGAACCAAAAATAATTCATAATTGTATTCACGGTTTATTGAAACGGTAATTTTTTTATTGCATCTATACGTTAGATCGTACTTCTCAAGTTTTCCAACTGACATTCGATTTAGGTCTCTAATCTTAGCTATAAAACTAACATGTAACCTACCCCTCTTATTGTACGAAGCATGTCTTGATATTGAGGTGGTAATTTTTTCCTTAATAGAAACAAGACGTTTGCAACACGATATATGTCTTCAGTCTTATCATCTCCCCATAAGAGTTTTTTTAATTCTTTGTAAGAGATTGGTTTATTTGGATTTTTATATAAATTCCAAAACAACGTAAATTCTTTTTTAGTTAAAAATATTTCCTCCTCCCCTTCAAATTGAATACTATTCGTCCTCTCTTTTACTAATAGTTTTGTTTTTTTGTTTTTCACCTTATCATGATTTAAGGTGCTTTCTTTATTGTCATTCAGCAATTTTGTTTCCATATTATTATCTAAAGTGAAAATCACTTCTTTCATACTGTCAGTTCTGTTAATAATGCCATTAACTCCTAGTCGCAAATAAAGATTTCGTTCTTGTTCTGGTAACGTTGAAGAGATGATCCAAATAAATGGAATATTGTATTTTTTTTTCTGCACTATATATTCAATGATCTGAGCAAAATCTTTATCTTTTTTTCGTTCGAGAAGAAGAACGTCTAAATCTTTTAGTCGTTGCTCATCTTGAATTATTACTGATTCATACCCATTTTTATTCATTATTTCCATTAGGTGTTGATCAGAGTTCTCAGAAGAAAATATTCCTACTTTATACATTATCTATGCCTCCCTTCTTTTATTTGTTCAAGTTCAAATAGTTATTTGAAAAGACAATAAACCAAACAAACTTTATATATTAATAATATTAAAATCTTTATTATTAAACATCATAAATATTTAATTAAAAAAATCATTTTTCGATGGAGGCGAATTTAATCCTTTACCAAAAAGAATTTCATTAATTACTAAAAGTATTATATTAATATCTTTCAACCCTGTTAATTCTCGTTTTTTTTCGCATAAAACCAAAAAAATAAAATTAACTCGTTATTTGTTGTTAAAATTCCATTTAAATTAAAAAAATTAGATAGATTATCGATTTCATATATCATTTTTTTACAAAAAATATAAAACCGTTTTCTTGTTCATCAGTTAATTTATCTTAATAATTTGAATTTATTAAATCTCTCTATTATAGTATTGATATATATTAACGAAAAGAGGTTTTACCATGATACATCTGTTTGAGAAAAAAGATACTAAGATATATAAAATAGTTAGTGAATTCCTTCGTAGACCAACAATGAAGCTTAGTGATTTGAATAATTTAGTAAATATTTCATCCGTTACATTGATAAAAGATATAGCAGAAACCAATCAACTTTTCCGACAACTTCAAATAAAAGCGCATATTTCCATAGACAATCAAACCGCTACTATAGATCGCACTGCAAGCTTTTCTCTTCCAAAAATAACAATTACCCTATTTGAACGTTCTTTTAAGGGAAATTTACTAATGGACTTACTGTATGAAAGAGATATTGATATAAATTCTTATACCTATTTATATGATATTTCTGAAGCTAGTTTTTACAGAAAAATACATGAATTGAAATCAGATTTAAAAATATTTAATCTGGATCTAAATACCAAACCGATAAAACTTGTTGGAAGAGAACAAGACATAAGATATTTTTATCAGTCTTTACTATGGGGAGTTTATCGCGGAATTATATGGCCTTTCAACACTTCTAAACATGAGTATTTAAAACAAATAGAAGCTAAAGAAAAAGAAATTATTTTTAATCTCTCATCTATCCAAAAAGATCAATGGTCATTTTGGATTGCTATTATTGATCTAAGAAGGGAAATGAATCACTTTGTTTCAAGTATGTCTACAAAATACGAAAATAATCCAATGAAATCGGTGTCCTTTTTAGTTTTTTTTAGTAACTCGTATCAGAGCTCTATAACTATTCCAGAAAAATATATGCCTGCTGAAATAAACTATGAAACTTCTATTGCCGAAACAGGAACATTTATTGCTACAGCTGACTCACCTCTTGTGCATTCTTATGTTGTATATCATAAATTTCACAACACTGAGTTATGGCAGTTTGCAATTTATTTTCTCAAATTAGTTCTTGAAAATGACACATTTTTCGCGGAGGCTATGGAATCTCAGTTGTTTATGACTCGTTTTTTGAGTTTACTCACACAGACTAATAGATATTCATACCATTATCAAACGATGTTTAACTCTCTCCCTGGAATATCAAGAACGTATTTACTAGATACTAATAGTCGAGCACAAGAAATCTTATCAAACATAATAACTAATGCCATTGTACTAGCTAACACAAAAATTCCAAAATTTCATATAAAAGATAAAGAATTTTTAATAGCAGCATTAAGTGAGTCTATTCTTGGTATGTTCAAATTTAATTTTTATGACAATTCTTATCGCATCTCTTTACTATTAGAAAATATTTATGCTGCAGAGCTCGTCAAAAAACAGTTATCTACTTTAAATTACGAATTAACCATATCAACAGAGAATGAAGATATTAAAAAGGCTGACTTAATTATTTGTGAAACTTACACAGAATCTCTAGCTAACGAAGTATATCCAGATACCCAAGTGTTTGTTCTTGCTAAAAGCTATCTTACTCAACATGATCTAAACGGTTTGGATAACTTTTTAAGAACAGCTAAACTATAAATTTAGAACTTCAATTCTATTCGCATATAAATTATCAAAAATAAGATTTATTAAATCTGTTTACTGTTTTAATAAATAAAAAAGCATTTTGTAAATGCAAAATGCTTTTTTATTTATTAATCTTTCTCAATTCAGTCCTTACTCTCATCGTCATACATAATAAAAGTGACTATACCCGAAAAAAGCATCGCAATTATGTTTGACATACTAAAATGAAATAGTGCTTTTTCAAAAGGCATATCTCCTCCAATGAGTGCTGTAATAGAAAAAATACCAAATCCTGACATTTGATAACTCATGAGTCCAGAAAAACCGGCATATGCGCCACCCAAAGCTCCTCCAAGACAGCTAATAATAAAAAATTTGATCCTTGATAATGTAATTCCATAGATTGCAGGTTCAGTTACACCAAATATGCCTGAAACCCAGGCTGGTAGTGTTAGATCTTTCAATTTTTTATCTTTTGTTTTTAACCAGATCACAAAAACAACTGCAGTTTGAGAAAAGGAAGCAGCTCCAATTAAAGTGAAGATCGGGGTTGCTCGATTTGACAGCATCTGAACAATAGCAATAGCTATTATACTCATATGAACTCCAAAAATAACCAAGAATTGCCATGAAGCTCCCATAATCACCCCTGCAAGTATTGGGCTAAATGAATACAGCCACATAACGAGATCAGCGATGCCATCGGAAACTTTGTTCATAAGAGGACCAATTAAAATAAAACCAATTGGAGAGACTATCAGAAGAGTCAACATTGGTACACAAAACATGTTTACAACATCTGGAATAACCTTCTTAAGATTTTTGTAAATATACGAAGCCAGTATTGTTGTTAATATAACTGGTAACACAGTATTTGTATATGTGACATCACTGGATAAACCAGCGATATTCAAACTTATTCCTTGTAAGCTAGGGTATACAAAAAAGGCTCCTATTACTGTGCCAACAAACGGATCAATATTGAATTTTTTGGCTGTTGTATACCCTAACATAATTGGAAAGAAATAAAAAAAAGCGTCTCCTAAACCGACCAAGATAGTACCTACATCACTTTGCTTATCAATCCAACCAAAAACTTCCCCAAGCATGACTAATCCTTTAATCATTCCACTAGCCATCATTACTGCTATAACAGGACTCATTATACCAGAGACAATATCAATGAATTTTGTTCCAACACTTATTTTTTTATTTTTTTTAGGAAGCTTTTTTTTAGGAACTTCAATTTGTGAAAGTATTTCATTATAAATATCAGATACATGATCGCCAATCACTATTTGGTATTGTCCAGAACTCTTTACTACTGCAATAACATCGGTCATACTTTCAATAAGTTCATCATTTGCACTTTTTTCATCTTTCAATTTAAATCTTAATCGAGTAACACAATGGGTCATACTATATATATTTTCTTGTCCTCCAATATTCGCGATCAGTTGTTTGGACATTACTTCATATTTTTTCAAAACATTACATCTCCATTTCTATTTGAGCAAATCTTATACTGATTATTTCGTTGATAAATTTCATTTTTTGGAGAATTTGTCATTTGTAATTTTTAATTCCTTGTAAGTCAAAGTTATTTTTTATTTAATACTACAGTCTCTCGTACTATTTCAACCTTTTTTAGCCAAATGAATTAAAGTCTGCAAAACTACCTATTCATTGGAAATTTTCTCTTCAAACGATTGATTCTTAGCATTAGGAATTTCCTCCTCTAGTTAGCAAAAAAATTGAACCGAACACATAATTGCTCAGTTCAATTTTTTAATTATTTCGCTTAATTAGGTAATCGAGCCTAATCCAATTACTTCAATTCAGTATAGTACATTATTCTGACTAATTTCTGTAGCTTACAAAGACTACTTTAATTCAGAATAAATGAAGCAGACGTACATACTATTGAACTAGTGATTAATATTTTTAATCCTCATCACATTTCTACTCGTTCAAACTATTTTTTTACGATTATTTATCACATAACATTTCAAGTAAATTATAACCAGAATTGAAATAACTCCAAAAGAGGAGAGATAATTAGACAAATTAGCTTGTCCTAATTTAGGGAGCTTTTTTGTTTTATTGTGAGGATCGGGTGTATTTAAAAGCTGATAATGGTTTTCACTCAAATCATCTTTTTTTATCCATTTAGCATAAAGAATGGTATCTTCGATTATTGGTGTCTCAAAATTCCACTCCTCAGATAGTTCTTTGTTTAGATACCAGCCTCCAAAGTAAAAACCTTCTTTTTGAGGATTCACAGGTTTCAGCAACAATTCATTTTCTTTTATTTTTTGTGTTAAGACAGAACTACCTCCATTACTATTGAAGGTTACTAAATAAAATATTTGTAGAATCTTTCCTTTTTCAAAATAGTAAGTAATCGTTGTCCCTTCCGGAGATACAACCACTCTATCTTCATTTATTGGTCTTTCCACCAGAGTATACCCTGAATCAATAAAACGTTGCACAATATCTTGTACTGTACCTGTCTCAGTAACATCAATCGTTGAATTGGTTGGATAACTTAGTGATACTGTATTTAATACCTCGTCCGTTGCCTTGTTTACAAAATTTACAGTTAAGTTTGCTTGTTTTTCAAAGTAATAAGTAATCGTTGTTCCATCCGGAGATACAACCACTCCACCTTCATTTATTGGTCTTTCCACTAGAGTATACCCTGAATCAATAAAACGTTGCACAATATCTTGTACTGTACCTGTCTCAGTAACATCAATCGCTGAATTGATTGGATAATTTAGCGATATTGTATTTAATACCTCGTCCGTTGCCTTGTTTACAAAATTTACAGTTAAGTTTGCTTGTTTTTCAAAGTAATAAGTAATCGTTGTTCCATCTGGAGATACAACTACTCCACCTTCATTTATTGGTCTTTCCACCAGAGTATACCCTGAATCAATAAAACGTTGCACAATATCTTGTACTGTACCTGTCTCAGTAACATCAATCGTTGAATTGGTTGGATAACTTAGTGATACTGTATTTAATACCTCATCCGTTTTCTTGTTTACAAAATTTACAGTTAAATTGACTATTTCATCAGAATTTAAAATCGTACTTTGATCTCGATCCTGCTTTCCTCCTTCATTCGCAAATGTTACGTCTCCTTTTCCAAAAAAAATTAATAACATTAATACCATCATAACTCTACGATTCAATATTTTTCTCCTATCTTTATTTTATTGTTGTTATACATTTATAATAATTTGTTTAAGGTTTTTTTTCAAATATAGTCGCTTATTTAACCAACTCCATCTTCATTTCTCCGGGTATTTTCTATTTTAATTTCACCCTAAAATAAGTTTATAAAATACTTTGCAACAGAACCTTTTAAATAATCGACAAAAAGTATATAATGATAAATAGAAATAATTAAAATGAAAGGTGAGTGGTTATTATGTTGCTGATCACTGGCTCAACCGGAAAATTAGGACATGCAATTGTAAAACAAATACAAAAAAAAATAGGAACAAAAGAAGTTGTTTTGATGACAACTGATTTAACTAAAGCACAAAGATATATTCAAGATGGATTTGAAGTCCGCCAAGGAAATTTTGATGACCCAGACTCGCTAACTAAAGCTTTTGAAGGAATAGACAAATTATTAATAATTTCAACAATGAGTCAGGACCGATTTTTTCAACAAAAAACTGCCATTGATGTTGCCAAAAAGATGGGAGTTGCTCATGTTATCTATACTAGTCTTGCAATTCAAGATATAGAAACTTCTCATGTTAAACCAATTATGGAAAGTCATTTTTTTACTGAGCAATATTTGATGGAGTCAGGGTTAGTCTATACAATTCTGCGAAATACAATGTATGCTGATGCAATATTAGATATAGTTGGTGATATTACTCAATTAGAAACCCTTTCTTTACCGGGAGGTAATGGAAGAGTGCCATATGCTTTACGACAAGAAATGGGAGAAGGAATTGCAAATCTGCTAGTTGAAAACTCTCACGCTAATAAACTATATAATATAGTTGGAGATAATTTATATTCGTATTATGATATAGCAAAACTATTAGGAGAAATTAGACAGACAACAATTAATTATCAGGATATTTCAATGGATATTTATATGAATCAACTTAAAATTAAGGGAATTCCTTCCTTTATGATTGACTTTACCACTAATACAGTATTGGATATTAGGGATAAGCAATATGAAATTGAAGACAAAACGTTAAGCAGTCTTCTCGGTAGGCCCACAAAAGATTTATTACAACTGCTAACTACCCTGATGACTGTGTAAATAAATTTGAGACAATGTTTTTGACTAACTTAGTAGAGGCCGATCTGCTATTTTTATTCTTAGCAGATCGGTCAACTCCTATGGATTTAGATAATAAATTGAACTATAAATAAAGTTCCTTAATTAACAGAAGGTGTTCTTTTTAACTTATAAGAATGCCTTTTTTTGTTGATTTCATACTGGTTTTCTATTTCAATTGCTATATACTGACTGCTTAAATCAATGTAATGAGCAATGTCTTTACGTTTTATTCAACATCTAACTTTCACAATTCAATGAGTGAAAGAGGAACCATTATAAACTAGTAATGAGTAAAAAAATAGTTTAATTATTGGTGGTCCTAGAATAATAAAGTTTATGGATAAATTAACCATCCATACGTTTAAATAGAAGTTAGACGTTCTCAACGACTTGTAGTGAAGGAGTCATATCTAAATCCTAAACCCGTAAAACTATTGGTCGTTATTGAAAACAATATCAAGCGGCGCAATGAGCATTAGAAAATAATTCACCAAATCTTATGAAAAAAGAAGCATTGACTGCTTATCTTACCTATCAATCAGAGAGAAAACCTAGAAAATATACACCTGAAATCGTCCAACGGATTGAAAACATCCTTTGAACTTAGTTTGCCTTCTCAAAAGCCCTCTCAACTTCTATCTTACATGCAGTATAACAATTAAAAATCTTCCATAGACAAGAACACCTTTTAATTATTTGAAAATCTTTATTAAAATCAAGAAAATACTAGCAAGTAAATCAGTACTATTAAACAATACATGTGTTAGAATTGGTACCAAATATTCTTAAGTTTTGATAGCTTATTCTTTAAAAAATGAGCAAAAATATTTACTCATTAAATTTATTCGAACATATTTTTGACTAAATTGCTTATGAAGAAAATTAAAATTTGATATAATATAATGGTAACTAATTAGGAGGTATCAAATTGGATTTTTATATGAAATTACCCAGAAACAAGAAAGAATTCACACTATTTTTATTAGTCATTTCAATTGTATCAGTAAATATAATTGCGCCCTTAATCACTTTTTTAGAAGTTGGTTTTTCTAAAGAAACCTATTTTAACACTCTACAGGTTATTCCTTTCATTTGGTTGTTTGTAGTTATTTTAGTTTTATTGACACATACTCCAGCTGAAAAAATAACCAAAAAAATTATTCACAAAGATGATAGTTTTAATTCAGTTGTCACAATAAACATATTAGTCAATGTTTTGCTCATGTCTATATTTATGACAATAATTGGTACATGGATAGGTAGTAGATCTGTCACTTTTGATGTATTTCATAATTATTTAAATGTTTGGCCAAGAAATTTTGCGATATCATTAGCGATAGAATTATTAATTGCCCATCCTGTTGCTCGTTTGATATTATACAAACTTCATATATCAAAAGATAAGCAGAAAGCTGCTTAATCACGAATGATTAGTTAAAGCAGACGTTTAAGGATCTGCTTTTTTCTATGCCCAAAACGAATGTTTTTGGTAGAGATACTTTTACTAAAAAAATAGGATAGAGAAATTCTCTATCCTAGCCCTCTTAATTATTAATAATTTGAATACTGTTGAAAAACATAACTGAAAATCGTGATAGCTAAAAGTAAATAAATTAATACAATAGCAATAGCAACAATAAACCACACGAAGCCTGCTCTATTCCACGTTTTTTGAATTGCTTTAAATGTATCAATATCTTCATGTAAGAAGTTTCCACTTTGCCATGCCCACTCATTTCCTTTAAATCCACATACAAATATCCAAACAATATTAAATAGTGGTATTAAACACAACAACGGCAGATACGTCTTATTTCCTATCCCCCATACTATATTGAACATAAATGCTCCCCAGTTCCAACCTTTTACTTCATTGGGTGTTTCCCCCATCATTTTCATCTCCTTTTTTTCACTTTAAGTAGTTTATCATATTTGAGTAATTATTTGAACTCTCTTTACAAAAAATCCGTTATTTCTTTTGCTTTTGAGCAACTCTATTGAACACTGAGTAACCTTGTAAGAGCAACGTTCACAAAACGTTCAATTGCCTATACTCTATTGAACTTTTCTATCCTAATTAAAAAGCACCATGATTTTCATCATGATGTTTTTCGTACTTTGAGTGTAGATCATGATGTAACACATCCATTATGGTCTACATTCAAAGTGGAGCTAACGCTCAAATCAATATTACTCTTGTATCTAATTGGGGAAGATTACTAAAATAAATGACTTCTAATGTTTCATTTTTTCTTGATATTTTTCTACAAAATGAAGATATTCATTAGTTATCTTATACGTAAGCTCGATTATTTATTTTGAACTTCAAAAGAGCCAACATCTTTGATGCTTGTATCATATATATCTGATTCTTCAATCTTAACTTTATAAGTTGATACTTTATCTAAAGCACTTAAATCCAGTTCGATCTCAAATTTTTCTTTATCTAATTGCTTGAAATTAATATTTGAATTTGAAATCTCTACACCATTCTTATATACTGTAATTTCAGGAAAATTCGGATACTCTACTGGAGCATTAAAAGTAATTGTTGTTTGTAATGCATCGCTTTTAGATACAATGTTTGTAACATTATTTGAATCAAGAACCTTTGTGTCCGCTGTTTGAAGGAGTGGCAGATAAGCAATATCAAAGCTCCAATCTCCAGTATATTCTAATGAGGTAGGAACACTAAATGGTTGAGGATTGTCAGGATCAGCAAATGCCTTAGATTCTGCTGTTTCATACTCGTCACGATCCATCCAAGCTAATCTATAAATATGAAGACTTAGTTCTGCATTTTCGGGAATACTCTCTGTATCGAAAGTTGATATCACTGATCCATAAAAAGTATCTCCGTCTAATCTAAATGTTGAATAGGAATGTACGCCTTGAAATAAATCTTTAGTATCCCCTTTAACAAAGAGACCAAGTTGAATATCTTGATAATCTGATTTAGCCGCTATATCCTTTTTTAGTAACGTTTTTAATTTTTCATCATCTATCTTAAACTGATAATCAAAAGCAAATTTTTTCTTTGTGGAAACAAATTTAGTCAACTTTATCTCTCGATCATTTTGAATACTTGTTAAATTGAGTTCAGTAGGTATGGCATTTTTCTCTACGGTCTCCACTCCAGAATCTATTCCGATCCCTAGTGCATTCTCTATCGCTACCCCTACTGGCGTTTTGGTTATTATTAGTAAAAGTGCTACTGCAGCAACTAATACTGCCATGACACTATTTTTAGAAAGTACTTTATAATTTTTCTCTTGTTTAATTTTATTGTTTAGAATATCTTCTCTATTAGACTCTAGCTTAGTCAGTACTTCATCTGGGATTTTTCTTTCATTCTTAATTTTATCGATTATTTTTTTATCCATCATTTGATTCCTCCAATAAAATTTTCAATTTCATTTTTCCTCTAGCTAATCTTGTCTTTACAGTATTTACAGATATTTTCAACTGTTCAGATATTTCTTTGATACTAAACCCTGCATAATAATATAGTATAAGCGGTATTCTGTAGATTTCTTCCAATCCATTCAATTCTTGCTCTACATCAAAGGTGTTGTGCCTCTCTACTTTATCAGCTATATACCTCTCTTCAGACTCTGCATCGGCTGTTTTTCTCTTTAAAATGTCTTTTGCACTATTAGTCATTATTTGAAAGATCCAAGAATTAAATGCTTCTTCATTTTTTAACTTCGTTATTTTCGTCCATGCACGTATCTCTGTTTCTTGCATGCAATCAGCTACATCTTCGTCATTCCAAAGTATTTTATATGCTGAATTATATAAAATGTCCTGATAAGCTGTACATAGCTCAATAAAAGCTTGTGAATTTCCTTTTTTAGCTTTTCTAACTAAGTGTACATCTACATTTTTTTGCACAAATATTCCTCCCTTCATAATATAAGACTGCGAATTTTCCTAAAAAGTTTCATTGCAAATATATTTTTATTTGTATGTACTTTATTTATCAAAAAAAAGACCAGAATATACATTATGAAATATTCTGGTCCTTTATATTAATAATTTGGATTGCTTCTCATGTAATAGAAATGAGTATGATTAGTATATATAGTATCGGCTTCCTTTAACAGGATTGTATGTTGCAAAATATCCTTGTAGTTTTGCTGACCCACTTTTTGAAGGAAAATATACCCAGTCTAGATTTGCGTCAACCACATGTTTACGTAAGAAACTATTATTTCCTGGAATCACAGTATAAAAATAGAATGAATCTTTTGTAGCTCTTACACCAAATTTTGGGTTTGCATTGTAATCTCTAAATTTAAATTGGGCTCCACTGTATCTCCAACCTGATCCAGAAAATTCACATGAATTATATGGAATCCATGCAGTTTGATTATCTCTTGGTGCTCCGGCAGCAAATGTCATGAATGGAGGCAAGTTTTTTTCAGTGGTGTCTACTACCTCTACATCTTTTACGGAGCTAAAAACTTCATCATAGATTTCCTGTGTAGGTTCTTCAATATTTAAATCTTGTATTTCTTCTTCAATAGCTTCAATTACTTCAAGTGAACTTTCTTGAGTCATTATTTCATCTATCTCTGGATTATAAATTAAGCCCGTTCCCTCTTCAACATTCTTTTTCATGCTTTCATATGAAGCAGCTTCAGAAGTATGTGCATTCCAAATTAACCCCATACACCCAACAGCGCCAAATAAAAGCGCCTTTTCTAACATTTTTTTCATTATTTTTTCCCCTTTATTATTTTTTACAAGCATTTAATCAATATTTATCTTTATGCCTGTTATTGATATTTTATCATAATGTATTCTGTATTCAAAGATATATTTTATGAATGTTATGTATGGATTAAACTTTAAATGTGCTAATCATCAGTTACGTTTACATATGAATATCACAAAGAAGCTGACCTAAAGGGAGATCAACTTCTTTTCATGCTTTTAAAGTCAGACATTCGTCTTTATTTAAGTATACTGCATGTTGAATTGTTTTACACTCTCTAACAATTTTCTTGACTTAATACCCTCTACTTCCTTTATTCTTATACGTTCGTAAAAGTAAATCTACTTCTTGTTTTGACGGTTCTTTATATTTTTCATAAATTTCTTTATACACCTTAAGCAACTCTCTTAATCGGAAATTCATGTCTTCCTGATCAAACATTTCAAGATCCAACGTGCTACTATCCAACCATCTTATATAGTCTTCATATTCATCCCCAGCCCTAACTTTTAGACTTGCTGCCAATTTTTCCAGTCCGTAAACTCCGCCGACATCTTCAATGATTCCATAACCTTCACCTTCAGTTACATACGGTGTATCTGAGTCTATTCGTTCCTTTTTCTCACAGTTTTCTAAATAAATAGACACTTCCCAACTATCCCCAAAATCATAGAAACATGACAGTTCCATACCTTTTTTTCGAGTGATCTGTTTTACTTTTAATTTGTCTGCTCGCAATAGTTTTTCTGTATCAATCTTGAAATCTTCATAGCCTGGCAACTCATATCTTATTCTTTTTAATATCTCTTTATTACTCTGCTTTTCAAGATAAGGAGTAAGCTGCTCGATAGAATATTCTTGCCCTAATTCTTTCAAGACGTCTTTCCTGATATCTTGTGTAATAGAAAATAAATGACTTGCGTGCATTTCATACATGATCATAATTGTATACGCAAGCTCAGCTATCGTCTTTTCTCCAGTAATCTCAAAACGACGCCAAATTTTTGGCTGATAGTCCTTTAGCTCTGAGTAAAAGTAATATATATCTTGTTCAACCATCGCTTACTCCTCCGTCTATTCAGTAGGTTTAATATCTACATTGTACCATATCATCAATAATACTAAATTGACGTCCACAGAAAATCAGCTCTTTCCAAAAAAAATCTTCCAGTTGCCTTGATTAGGCTACTGAAAGATTAATGATGTGACGGAAAGTTCCGCTAACATCATTCTATATGATTTACAGTTGGTCTACAAGTTAAGGAAGACCCCGTTTGTTTAACTTTTCTTAGTGAACCACTGAAAATGCCGGTCTTTTTATTTTTGAAAAAGAATATCCTTGTTGCTTCAGTTGTTGCTTTTTGACAACATATTTATCAATTCCACACAGAACAATTACGGTATTATCTAAAATACTAAAAACTTCTCCAGTAACTTCTTTTCCTGATAAAGTCTGAACTGTCACCGTTTCTCCTTTTGTTAATTTCATTCCTCTATCTCCAATAATTTGATTTGTATCATTTTACACTAAAGATTTACCTAGTAAAAGTGATTATATCACAATACACGAACGTAAAATTTGCTTATACTCAAATTTTACATAGAAAGGATAAAATAAAAGGATCATTCCATCCCTTCTCGAAAGAAATCGAATATACTTTAGCCAAATGTTACTAGTCCTTTTCGTGGCTTGTCAGACTCATTTGTAATTCTTTCATCATATTTGTATGAACATATCTGCTTTAAATTAAAACGAATCTTTCCCCATTTTTTACTATCAATAGATTTTGTCCATTCTTCACCTATTGATATTTTTTCTTCTATTTCATTAAATATGAGAGTTGCTTCTTCATTTTCAAAACTAAGTGAATTATTTGAGCCACTAGATATTTCTACATACAATTTACTTTTGTTTTGTTGTTTCATAAAAATCTTCCTTCCTGATTTTTGCTTTATCAAAAACCGTCATTATTAATCGATTCTATCAAAATATGCTTGTCCATCATCACCTTTAATTTTTTTTTACTTTGTTCCTTAGAAACGCATCGTTGATTTTTCTAAATGTTTCTATTAATAAGGTAACTTCGTTCAAATTATTCGCTTGTGCAGTAACAGAAACAAGAACTGGATACGTCTCTTGATTAGTAGGTGGAACATTCAATAGAAATGGTGTATTTTCAAAAGAGACTTTTAACTCCTGTAACTCTATTTTTGAATAGCAAGTGTAGGGTAAATCATCGTTTGTTACTACATAAGATCCATTTGAATATACTTCAATACAAATGGTATCGTCAGAAACATCATTATATTTATTTTCATAGAGCAAATAAGAATGAGGCATCTCCTTTTTATATTCTTCAATGATCCTATCAGAATCATCTTCAACAGTGCCTAACCGATTTAAAACCTTTTCAATTTCTTTTGTTTTCATTTCAATTTTCTCCTTCCCAAAAACCGTCGTTAATTAGCTATTTCCTTTAGTTGATTTTCTAGCTGCTTAATTTTCAACCAAGCATCTCTTTTCAGCCGTCTTTCTTCTCTGTAGTCTTTTTTGATTAGTACCACATCTTCCTTCAAATATTTGAGTTCTTGAGACAATACTGAAAGCACCAATTCCTTGTAATCTTCGCTTACACTAGAATCGATTAAAAGGTTCAAGAATTTATTTTTGTCTTCAGCATAAATTTCCAACATGAAATCCACTAGAAAATCACTTTTTCCTTTGGCTGTTCTTTTCACTATTTCTTTCATCAATGTCTCTGTATTATAAATTGACAGTCCTTTTTCAATTTGTTTTGCTTTGAAGACCTCACGATTCATCGAAGTTACTAGGTTTCTGAAGAGAATTTCTTCATTAATTATCAATTCTTTCTGCCTGATTGGTTTTTTCTTTACTGTAATAGTCCCTTTTCTATAGGTTAATACTCCTATATGTTTAGGAATGTCTGCTATGACAACCTCATATAGTTCTACTGGAAGAACAAAATAATTGAAATGTCCTAAAAATGTTAGTTTATTTTTAGAATAAAAATCTTGCTTACTTACTTTAATTTCATAAAATCTCCAGATTTTTTCATATCCTTCTGAACGATTGCCCCTCATTTCAACAGATAAGGTATCTACAATACCTTCATTACCTGGCATCGTTACTTCATCTACAGCTATATGTCCCAAATCATAACAGTAATCATACAGCGCTTTTTCAATGTTTTTAGTAAGGCTTGTCTTGCTCACTAATTGTCACCTTCTTTCTTGTCCCAAAAACCGTCGTTAATCTTTAACTAGAAACAACTTCCATCTTGCTCCAATTACTAACTTTATTTTTCAGTTTTTCCATAGCATTTTCGGCTCTTTTTTTTGAAGTATAATCTTTTGCATTCCTTATATCATCAACAAAGTTTCCAAACACTTCACCTTGTACAATATATGTTGTGCCAGAATAGTAATACTCAATTTCTATTCCTCCACCGAAATTTTGTGAAACCCTAATAACAAAATTTTCTTTACATTTCATGTTGTTATCCCCTTTCAAAAACCGTCATTTTTTATTGAAATAGCTTTTCAGTGCATTCTCTACTGTGCTTTATCCTAATTCTTCTATTAATATTGAATGAATACTAGAGATCGATTCCAGTTCTTTTGCTTCAAGTGCTAACTGATCAAAATATTTCATTGGATCTTCAATTTCAGTAAAGCAAACTTGTTTGAGTTTGTCTGATAATAACATATTCAAATCTTCCCTTTCCTAAAACCGTCGTTTAATTCCCATATTTTCGTACTACAAAATTTTCGCCATATTCTTCTTTCCAAAAGCCCTTTTGGACTGGCTGTAGCAGGTAAACTTCTGAAACGTCCTCCGGTAAATTTGCATAGTGATCACATAAATCATCAAAATATTTTTTTGCTTCATCAAAACTGTTGAAAGGTATTGTTTCTTCATTTTGTGGATCATATACAAAAAATTTATCTGATTTCATCGTTGATCAACCTCCTTTTTTTGCTCTATCAATAACCGTCATTTAAAATCGAACATGCGAGCCAAACCATAACAACAATAACAAAACTATAAAACCAATTATCGCAATAATCGTTTCATATTGTTCACTCCAAACCATTCCAAAAATCAGCAACGAGCATAGAGCTAACGCTCTAAAATCTCTTTCATTTAAATCTAAAGCTACTGTTACTATTACCACTAGTGCAAACAGAATAATACCAATTATTTTCGTTATTTTTCTTTTTAGGTTTGATTCTTTTTCCTTCATATTTTCCTCTCCCAAAAACCGTCTTTAGAGGGGAATTAATCCCTTCATTCCTTCCCTATATCTTTCTCAAAGCCAACCGTTTATAATACCCACTACCCTCAATACCCCCCTATATAAATTTTGTAATCAACACATAAATCTTTGATCTTATAGATCCAATAAAATTCTGTTTCGCTAGACTCTGGAGAGTTGTCTAAGAGTCGTCCTGTTTCAACTAACATTTGACCTCTTTCGCGACAAGGATCTTGGCCTAAAAAAGTTATCTTAGTAATACCGATACTATTGTTCAAATGTTCTACGACAATCTCGCCCTTTTTAAATTCCTTATCAAGAAAATCAATTGAAACTGTTTTTGCAGTGAAATCCATCTTATAGTTTTGATCAGTAATAGGATTTTCTTTTAGCTTTTCATATTTATCGATCAACTGATAGAGCTCTTCTAAACTATTCGCTTGACCCGTTTCTAAAATCAATTCTTTTCTTTTCATGAAATGTCCTTCTTTCATTCGATATTTTAAAAACCTTCGTTAATATAAATCCTCAATAGCACCTTCAGTCCAAAAATCAAAATTATCAATAACACGTATCTCGAAAAATAAATCAGGATCTGAAATACTTTTTATCATCGATAAACTTGAACTTTTTTCAAATTTGAAACCTGATTTCCAGTTTGTTCTAGCTTCAGCTATAAAATTAGATTCCATTCTTTCAACGAAAGTTTGAACTTTGTTTTCATTTAAAACCTTTATGGTGACTCTTCTTTGTCCCATATTTTCAGGGCAAAGAAGAATTACAGTGCTATCTAAACAATTTTCAACTACTTCCATAACATCTATTCCTTTCCAGATCCCCTGAGATTTAATCTACTGTACTACTTGTTTTAATGCATATCTCCTTACACATCCGGCAGCATCTTCTTCGCCAATTGCCCAATTGCCTTTTTTCTTTAAAGTGGCAATGACTTTTTCGGAAGGAATGTAATGAAACCCTGCTGAGATCCAAAAACCAAAATCTCCAGTTAATTTGTCACGTTGTAGATAATGAACTTCAACAACCATACAGCCTGGGATTATACTTCTGAACATATTCAACATCTCTTTAGTGACCTCATTAGTATTTTCAGTTTCCTTTTTCATATCATTTTCCCTTCTCTTTCTAAGTCAACCTTAAAACAATACGAAAGCCTGTATTTACAGGCTTTCAATAGGTCTCTTTCTAATGATCCTATCTTGAGAAACGCGGTAAAAAATTGTTAGAAAATGACTTATTCTTCCTGTCAATGTGATTCTGAATCCCCATAATATCGTGAGAAAAATTTTGAGCATCTGCGATTTTCAATTCTTCAAGGTTTAGATCAAACACATCATCCGCAAGTTTTAAGTCCATCACCAACGAAAAAACATCGAATACTAGAATCCCCATTTCTTTTGCTCTTTTAGCAATTTCACCTATAGTTACCAATCTTTCTTTACTCTTCATTATCATTTCCCCCTCTTTTCTTATATCCTAATTATACCAGCATATACTTGTATTGTAAAGTTAATATTCAAGTATATACTGGTTTTTTTAATGAAAATAAGACGAGCTTCAGGCCCGTCTTACATCTATTTCCCCACAAAAGTATTCTTCTAATTTAGATATGTCTCTTCGCTGCGGCCAATGCTTGCATCGTACATAATAATGCTGACTAAGCCGAGAATTATATGGATAAACAACTATTAACCACCTCATTAGTATCTCTCCTTTACTTTTCTTTTTTTTCTGCTTCTCTTTTTTTCTGCTAACCGACTAACTAGATCCGCCAATAGAAGTCCAGTCTCAGTGATCTCACGGTCTTCACCTATCCAACCATTGCGGTTCATCTGTAGTAACTGATTTTGAGTGATCAACAATAGATTATCGAGTCGAATATTTTCTTTGTTACCATCAGAAAACATTAATACATGTCCAGCAGGGATTGGGCCATTCTCTTTTTCCCAAATCACTTTGTGCTTATGCCGCCATCTTTCTGGCCATGTCCCATGATCCTGAACCTTCACAAGACAGTAACCATCACGATCAATTCTTTCAGATCCCACAGGCTTATAATTTAGAGGCGTCTCACCTTTCTTAAAAGAACCACTATTTCCGCCCACATTGAACATTCCCTTTGTCCCTTTGTTGATAGGAACGTGTCCTTTCTCAAAGTACCCATTTAATCCACTATCGATATGATTTCTATTTTTCCATGCTTTCACTTGAGAAGTAATAAAAGTCGATCCGAACGTCTTATTCAATAAATCAGTAAGTTCTTTATTAGATCGCTTGGCTGCGTTAGCTCTTATAAAATCTTTTTGCTCTTCGGTAAATAATCCCCGACTCAGACCTTTCTTATTCGTTGGCACGTTACTTCTGATCTTGTGATTAGATTTGTATCTCCTGATCTCTTCAGCTGTGACATTTGTACCAAATTTTGCATTGAACAATGCTGCAATTTCTGAGTTGTACCTTCCTAATGCAATTTCTCTTACATACTCACCCTGTTCTTTCGTATATCGCATAAAATCACTCCAACATCTCAGGAATATCTTTTTCAATTCGGTGCTCTGAAAAAACTTCCTTCGCTCGAATCGCTGTATTTGCATTATTAATGATTTGGCCAGCTATTCCTTTCATTGCCTGAGCTCTCTTGATTTCTTCATCTAGTTGCTCTCCTGTGAGCCCATCATCATTCAATCTTTCAAGCTGTTCAAACAAATGGTTATTCAAATCAATTAATTTATTTTTTACCATATTTTTACCTCCAAATATTTTTCAAAGAGGATCAAAGCTGATCCCCTTTCTATGCTACTTGCTTTATGAAATGAACAAGATTTTTCTTCAATAACTGTTTTTGAGAATCCGTCAAGCTATCTAAAATATCTTGATCTGCAAAGTCCTCAATCTCCTTTAGGTCCATTTCCAAGTTCTCTGTGTGCTCATGAAATTGTGTTTCCCATTGTTCAAGTTCTTCTCTTAATTCGTGATCCATAAACATCTTCCTCTCATCATCTTATACTCTATATTATACCAGTATATACTTGTATTGTAAAGAGATTTTGCAAGTATATACTGTTTTTTCTTTCTATCTATGATATACTAAATTCGAAGGAAGGCGGTATTATGACAGAATATAAAACTAGCGAAGCAAAACGAAGAGCAAATAAAAAGTACGATCAGAACAATCCTGAAGGCAGACAGTACAGAAATAAAAAATCAGCTGCTAAAAGCTTTATCAATATTGCCACAGACGAAGATTTTTTATTTATTCAGGAATTAGTAAAAGAAAGATTAGAACGCGATAATACCAAGAAATAGTTCTTGTAGGATCGCGTTTTTGTATGCCAATGATCAATTAATCATTTAGAAAGGCCAAACAAGAAAACTCTCTTGTTTGGCCTTTTTTTGGTTAGCATTCGCCCCAGGGCTCATGCTGTAGCTTGACTGCTTTCAAGGTACAGTCGTTCGCTCGATCCGCTTCGCCTTCGCTCTCTTCCTTTGACGCTTCGCTATCTTGATATCATTCATCGTTTGTGGCTCACAAACGAACGCTTTTTTATAATGGCAGCCGTCTACGACGTCTACCACCCCACTTAGCTACGCTAATCGGGGCCCCTCTTAAACCACAGACAGTGTTTATTTTTTGTTCGACCTTTTTCGGCAACTTCGTTGCCTATACCATAGGCTTCACTTACATTTGCAAGGGAAGATACACCTACACCTGCAGCCAATTGAAATTGGTGCAGCTGTACGCCCTTGCAAATCGTTTCTCCTATGGTATTTGCCGGTCAAATCAAACAAAAAATAAAACATGTCTGAAGTGACTCATTTCAGGCGCACAGGAGGAGTCTTCATATGCCTAATACCTATTATGACCAGTTTTCAAAATTACCCCAATCTAAAATGGCTCAAGCTATTTCAGACTTAACTTACCTTTACGAAGAAACCAAAGTTCCAAAAAAACACTATGAACAACACCTATCGAAAACGATCGTTGAGCTTATGGAATCTAGTGTCGAACTCAACCTCTTAAACACCTATTATTCTATGCTTAAAGATTTACAAGTTCAAAATCCAAAATGGTTTTTCCAAGCGATCTTATGCCTTGATTTAAAAATCAATCCTAGTACTATCAAACCTTCTGAACATCAAGCAATTGAAATGGTTTGGAATGACTTTATTAAACAGAAAAAACCAAAGATTATGGACATTGAAGTCCTAGCACAGTTTCAAAAATTCGAAAAAAACGGATTAAAAGGAGAATAGAAAATGACAAAATCAAACCAACAACAATATCTAATTGGACTAATGGAAGTAGCATTTTCAGACGAGTACTTCCAACTTGCTAAAAACAACTGGAATATCCAACTCGTTTCTAAAGAAATGACCCTATTACGTGTCTATGATTCAACACATGAACTCTGCTTTGTCACTAGATATGACGAGGATAAACTTTCCTATTTCTTATTATTCGGAACTTACGAGCATCAGGATAGCCAAATCATTCACACGACTGATTCTTGGAAAAAGATTTCAGAATCATCTTTTAAAGGAAAAAGTCAGGACGAAATTTTTGAAATTATTCGTAAATTATTTGGAGAAAGAAAATGCCACGCTCTTATTGAAGGAGGTGAAATCCATGAGTGATTCTCTGGTCTTACTATTAAACGGAGGTTGGGAGTTTGTCATCAATGTTAACAGTGCTAGCACTTTAGTCTATCTTTATTTTGGGCACACTGATACTACTGTAGAAATGCTTATTAACGCAACAGATATCCCTTTTGAAGAAATCTTAGACGAGACTGACGAAATGATTCGAAATGAGATACCTGACTATTACCTACGCCTCCTAAAAGAAGCTGAACTATTAAACACAGAACAAGAAAACACTCTTTATCGCATTCAAAAAGAAGACGTTGTGTCTTTCCTTTCCAATAATGCGCATGAAAAAAATGTTCTCGAACTATTTGAGAAAAATTTTTCTTGCATGGAAGACGTTGGTTATTTTGTTAACCACGCAGAAAGCCAATTAGAACTTGAAAAAAGAAGGGATATGAAACGTCACTTTGAGTACAATAGCGAATCCTAAAATGAATGTTCCCTCGTCTGACGTTCTACAAATTTTGCATGAAATTGACTCTAGATTTTCACCAAAAATCAGACCTTACAGCGTAGTTTTAGTTACATTATCGAATTCCAATCAAATTCTTTCTTCTGACATCATTTACACTGGAAAGCTAGAACATCAATTATCTGTAAAAAAATTGATTTTAAACATTGCCTTGCGACATCAGGCAGAGCAGTTACTAGTTGTTCAATATCGTTCAGAACCAATTAAGCAACTAACTCCTATTGACATTGCTTTTGCCCAAAGCCTAAAAGAAATATGCGGTTGTGTAGACATAAACGTACTTGATTTCATTATTCGTGAAAGGCGCTGTTGAAGCGCCTCTCACAAGTGATTCCTTCCCCAAATAAAAATATGAATAGGAGAATATCATGGAAAAAACATTTACATTTGAAGACTTCACTATAAAAAAAGGAATGGAGACTAATTGGAACCCCCAATCATTTTTTATTGGTGAAGATATTGCTAGCGTTCATACAGATAAACATGAACTTCAAGTTTTTGCTTACAAATACAAAGAAAGTGAAACTGCTGAATACTTTGAAATGAACTTTGGAAAAAAAGAGCCGTATGATAATGAAGATTCTTATGATTTCGAACTCATTGAATCAGACGAGTTCTCTCCCACAGAAGCGAATTTGAATGACTATCATGAAATAATTGAATATCTCTGTAATAATTTTGTTTCAAATTTTATTAAAGCACCCCTTTGTTTTCCCTATATCAAATATATTGACCAAACGAATACAGATTCTCTTTGCTTACTATTTGTTGAACGTGACGACTTCAAACTCTATTCAGAAACTGACATACCACAAGAAAATTACAACTCTGAATTGACTTGGGAACTCATTAACACTTTAGAAAAAGAAAAGAAAGTTTACTACACTGTGGAAATCATCAAAGATTATCATTAAAGGAGAAATTCAAAATGAACACTAATGAACAAATCAAAAATGAAGCAATTAAAAGAATGCGCCAATTAGATTTGTATGAGGAAGCTATAAACAAATTTATTCAATCAGGAACGGTCTGCAAATCTGAACCGACAAACCTTTCAATATTAGGGATTGGTTCCAGCGTTATCGGTACTATCTATGAGTTAACCAAAGAACAAAAGAAATTTATTTCTGACTTCGAAAAAGAATACGATTCTATGGTCTATCATGTGATCGAAACTAACACCGAATTTGGTTTAGTAAACGACCTTTTGTATGTTTCTAATAATACCGATCAGTGGGAAATGGAACAGGAAGACCTTTCCTATAAAACCCCATGTGTCTATTGTGTAAATACAACTTATCCGGACTATTCCGAATTTGGGTCAATTGGAATTCAATCTAGCGGTGGCGGATTAATCAGAGTAGGTTAATATCATTTATCAGAGCCTTTGTAATGATTAAAGAGGCTCTGAATTCTTCTTAATGATAAAACACGATCACTCCCTTCAAGTCGTTAACGATCGAGTTTAGGCGTGCTTGCAGCTCGCCCTTATTATAGTCGCCGTGCGTTCCGCAAGTCGACAAGAGCCCACTCCGTGGTATGCATTCGCCCTGGGGCTCATGCTGCGCTTGAAACAACTCTAGATTCAGTCGTTCTCTCGGTTCGCTTCGCCTTCGTTCTCTTCCTTTGACGCTTCGCTATCTAGACTTCTTTCATCACCTGGTTACACCAGCTGACCGCTCTTTAGTTATGAGGGCCGCCTGCAGCGTCCCTCACCCCACTTGGCTGCGCCAATCGGGGGCCCTTTCAAACCACAGACAGTGTTTATTTTTTGTTCGACCTTTTTCGGCAACTTCGTTGCCTATACCATAGGCTCCGCTCACATTTGCAAGGGAAAATGCATCTACACCTGCAGCCAATTAAAATTGGTGCGGCTGTACGCCCTTGCAAATCGCTTCTCCTATGGTATTTGCCGGTCAAATCAAACAAAAAATAAAACATGTCTGAAGTAACACCTCTCAGGCGCATAGGAGGAATTTTATGGATTACTTAGAAATTTTAAACGAATCTGAGTTAGAAATTGAAGCAATTAACCGAATGACTATTCTAGACATACAAAAAGAATTGATTTCTGATTTTCTTTTACATCGAACTGTATTTTGCTCTGAACTTGCAAGCGTAGGAATTCTTAATCCCTGTCCATTTGTAAAAAAATATGAATTAGAAGAAGACACCCCAAAAATGATAGAAGATTTTGAAAAAGAATATAAATGTCTTGTGTACCATACAATCAAAACTCTCACAGATACTGGAACTATTTATAATCTATTCTATGTTCGCGAAAACAAGGAAGATTGGGAAACCCAACAAGACGATATTTATGCTTCGCTTCCTTTTGTAGCAACTATCAACTTTTCGTCACCGGAAAATGTTAAGTTCGGTCAGATCCAAGTCGGACATCTCACTGGTGGACTATATAACAGATTTTATGAGGAGAGATAACATGCTAAAAGATAGACTAAAAAGAGAACGGTACAAAGACCCAAACCCTGTATTTGATTTACTTTGCAATGATCTAAAACACTTAAACTCTGGTAGCAACAAAGTTTTGATACCCGACGCCGATTTAGGTGAACTTGCTCTTAGTTCCATGAAATTTCGATATGGAGTGAAGGAAGAATATGCCCTATTAGAAAAAGACTTTGAGAAATCAAACAACCTTGAAAATCAAGGATTCGAAGTAGTCGGTACTGATTTCTTAACGTTTGCCACACATATTGAATTTGACATTATTCTTTTAGATCCACCCGTAGAAAAAAGTGAAGACTACTTGTTAAAAGCATTCGAACTCGCTCAAAAGCAAGTAGACAAAAGTTGCTACATTTCAGCGCTCATACGCGCTGACATCATTCAAAATCCAAGCACAGCATTACAAGCAGCACTTGAAAACAACGAAACAGAAATAACCTTTCATAAAAATGTTAAGCCTGAATCAAAAGAAGAGGTCGCCCTAGTTCGCGTATCAGTCACTAAAGCGACAGATAATGTCCACAAGATTTATGACAGACTTTTAGCTACTAAAGGCTTTGAACCTGCTCAGACAGCACTAGAAAGAGGTCTAAGCACCATTGTTTCTGATCGTGATCTTGAAGAGCGTTTAAAAGATATCCGCTTTCTTATTAGTTCTTACAATGAACATATTTCTTTACTTAAGAAAAAATATCTGTTTGACAATTCACTCAATATGTTTGAGTCGATTATGAAACAAAAGCATAAATTTGGATCGTTTAGTTATAGACGAAATGACCTAACTCTTAATCAAGAAATAAAAAGCATTCGCAGTCAGTATTGGGAGAAAATCCTAAAAACTGACGAGTTCCGCAAAAAATTAACACGGCATGGATCAAGTTTGATCACTGATAAAATTGATTCCGCCACTAAACTTGAAATCACGGAAGAAAATGTTCTTTTATTGCTCACTGCTTTAATGTCAAATGGATATGAGGTAATTCTTGATAGTTGTGTAGAATGGTTCAAAAAAATGACCGGCAATCACCAAAATGAATACAGCAAAAACATTCACTACTACAATGGATTCAAGACAAATGACGCCTTCAAGGTAAATTCAAAAATAATAATTCCTGCTTACCAAGCTTCATCTTATTATGAAACAGTATCATTCGGCTATGGTCATCCTTTAGAAGAAAACTTTAAGCATATAACACACGGAATGCAAGACTACATGAACGATCTAATAACCATGTTTAAACTGATCAAACCAGATATTCCAACAACTTTTACTGCGAATGACTACGGCGATTTAGAAAACGAATTTCTTCGTTTTAAAGTGTTCAAAAAAGGAACTATTCACATTTGGTTTAAAGACCTAGAAACACTTGATAAATTCAATCTAATATGTGGGCAAAAATTTGGTTGGGTTCCTTCATCTGAGGAAATGAAGCAAGATCCCGAAGCATTACGCTTTGCCAAAAATGAATTTCCAAATATTCAAAACTTGCTGAATTAAAACAAGAGTCTCTTTGCAAATGCAAAGAGACTCCCTCCTTACGGAGAAAACACGATCACTCCCTTCAGGTCGTCAACGATCGAGTTTAGGCGTGCTTGCAGCTCGCCCTTATCATAGTCGCCGTGCGTTACGCAAGTCGACAAGAGCCCACTTCGTGGTATGCATTCGCCCTGGGGCTCATGCTGCGCTTGAAACAACTCTAGATTCAGTCGTTCTCTCGGTTCGCTTCGCCTTCGTTCTCTTCCTTTGACGCTTCGCTATCTAGACTTCTTTCATCATCTGGTTACACCAGCTGACCGCTCTTTAGTTATGAGGGCCGCCTGCGTCGTCCCTCACCCCACTTGGCTGCGCCAATCGGGGGCCCTTTTAAACCACAGACAGTGTTTATTTTTTGTTCGACCTTTTTCGGCAACTTCGTTGCCTATACCATAGGCTCCGCTCACATTTGCAAGGGAAGATACACCTACACCTGCAGCCAATTATAAATTGGTGCAGCTGTACGCCCTTGCAAATTGCTTCTCCTATGGTATTTGCCGGTCAAATCAAACAAAAAATAAAACATGTCTGAAGGGAAGGTCTCATGCATGACTTAGGAGGAATTCTTATGGAACCAGGTAAACTAATAGTCGCAAAAAAAGTAAATGGTGAAGTACAAACTGAATATTACTACTCTTTTGAGCCCTTGACCGACATTAGTATGCTTCTTGGTACAACAAATTTATTTTCAATGGATCTTAGTAAAACACTCACTGTCTTTCACGGATTGTATCTTCCTGATCAAGCAAAAGAAACCATCACTATTCGCTGGGAAGATCGCATTGAAACATTTACCGGCAGCATTATATTTGCTGGTCGTGATTTACTAAAAAATGTTCTCAGCTTGGACCCGATTGCTGTAGAGGAAGTCAGAATAAAATTAAAGGAGATCAAGTAGCATGAAAAAAACTGATCATCTGTTGCTTTTTATGCACCATCTAGTACGCGCAGCAAAGGGTATTCTGGTCCTATTTTCAATAGGAATCATACTATTGAGCATCCAAACCTATCAAGCTCAAACCCACTCGTATCAATCAAATGTAATTGTTTTTACCGGCATTCTATCGTTAATTTTTCTTTTTTGCTGGAGAGATTGAGTAAAATGCTGATTTAATTGGGCTAATTGTGTAAAATGAATGAGAGCAACTATTCTGAAGGAGGAAATACATTATGGAAAATGCAACATGCAAATACTGCGGAACGGATCTAGATCAACACTTGACCTGCTCATACTGCAGCATAACTTTTTCTCCGGAAGAAGTATGTTTCAATCAGGAACGCCCACATCAAATGGTCGATAGCATTCCAATTATCGACGACTTCGAAACAATGATTTTTGAGCTTATGTCGCGACCAACTGAGACATTGCTTAAAGAGAAAACGATCACTCTTTACTATCTTTTGCGTGCAGCAAGAAAAGCAAAAGATAAATACTTCAGAGCAAAAGACCAGGAACGTCTGACGTTCTTCCAAAAGAAAGTATATACCATCGAAAATATTCTACTGGAGAGAGAAGGAACATTCCCGTTGTCGATCTCTGATAACTTGCTGAAGAAAAAAAGTATTCAGGTCAACAAGTTTGAGCAGTCACTTGCTGAGAACAACAGAGATAAAATGACTAGACTCATTATCCGAATGTAACAAACAACTAATAATAAAAATGAAAAAAAGAGTTAAAAACATGTCATAAGTGCTTTTAACTCTTTTGATTTTTTTCATTGTATCGACTTTATCAGATTGGTTTCTTCGTCATACTCAATCTGGATCTCTTTTACTTTTAGCCTGCATTCAAGACTAAGCTTATGCAACAAGTTTTTTCCATGATCCTTATTATCTAGCGTTTCTCCATACCTTTTGATCAATTTCGTAATCGCCTCTAAACACTGAGGAAAAGCATTCTTTGAATAATTTACGTAATAGAAAATAAGATCCACATCACTATCATAGATATTGTAGTAGTCAAAGATTGATTGAAAATAGGAATAATCAGCAACACTTAATGAGTGACCAAAAAATATGATTTGCTCAATATTTTTTGGCATTTTTTTAACGTCACTTTTTGCCAATGAATCGGGGTTCACGTATCAATGGAACGAAATTTTACTCTAAGATTTCTTACATGAATTTGTAAACCCTATAAAATCAACGTTTCTAAATTTAATTATGAGAACTTACTCATTTTACAGAGGTTTTCTCTCGGAACAATGGAACGAAATTTTACGGTAGGGGTTAAAACACGAACAATAAAAAGAGCTATCTATCTTTTTTAGATAAATAGCTGTGTGATTATTGTCCTAAGGGACGAAATTCTCCTTCGTTTAATTGCTCATTATATTTGAAAGAATATTTCCCCATGAAATTAATGTGTTCTGATACTAGAGGGGAAGAGAATTGAAGAACTTCTTCTTGTATTTGGTTCTCTGAATTAGCTTCCTGAAGTTGTTCTATAGCTTTTTCCATATAAAGCGTGTTCCAATAAATAATTATATTTGCAACAAGTCCTAAAGCGTTTAATTGGTTTTCCATACCATCAAAATAGCTTTGATAGATTCGTCCATTTTTACCATAGCATATTTTTCTATACAAGCTATGGCGAGATTCTCCTTTATTCAGTTGTTCTAGAATATTTCGTGCGTATTCTTCATCAGATAGATATCTGAGTTGATGTTTTGTTTTAAATATTTTTCCAACTTCAATTAATGCACGCCCCAATGGAGTAGGATTTCCTTGATGTTGGAGAGCACGAATAAGATAGCTGGCTTGGACGGTTCCTGATTTTAGAGAACCTGCAATTCGTAAGATATCATCCCACTCTTGCTCTATAATTGTTGTATTTATAGTATTTTTTGAATGTTCGTTCAGAATTTTGTAATTAGCATTTTTGTCTATTCTCCATATTTTTGTTTCGTTTGCTTTAGCTATTCGGGGGCTAAATTGAAAACCTAGTATTCCAAATAATCCAAATACAAGATCACTGTATCCAGCAGTATCAGTCATTATCTGACTAGGTGTTAATGTACTTGTTTGATTTAACAGTCCTTCAAGCAAATAGACTGAATCTCTAATCGTCCCAGAAATAACCATACCATGAAATCCAACATAGGAATCAGATAGAAAGTTATAGTATGTGATCCCTTTACCTCGACCAAAATATTTAGGGTTCCGTCCTGAATGTAGAGATTTCTTTGGTGTAGTAAAGCGTATACCGTCCGCTGAAGCCATATCTCCTGTTCCCCATATATAAGGTAAAGCAAGTTTCTGATAGGCGTCTACGACCTTATTATTGGCTGCTGTTAAAGTATCTAATCGTATATAGTTTTGATTGACGTAGGATAAGCGGTCATTTTTTAAACTTTCTGTACTCTTCTTAGCAACGGGTGACAGCCCTATATTGCACGCTTCAGCTAATAACACTGCTAAGATACTTATATCCAGCTCTTTCATACGCGATCGATTTTCATTTAAATGTGAAAAACACTCTGTAAGCCTTAGTCGCTGATTTACCTCTAATAATATTTCAGGAAGGTCAACAATGGGAAGATTTCTATGAATTTCCTCAATAAGACGTGGTTTAGATAAACTTTGTCTTTTTAGCGGACTAATAATCAATTCTGTTTGTCCATTTTTTTCCTCTATCCTAGCCATGTTGCTATTATTCCAGTTTTTTAGTGTTTCTCTATAAGACATTTCTAAACTGATTTTAAAATCTTCTACAGCAATAGCTCCGTCCTCTGCAAGACCTAACTGATTTACAAAGGATTTTCTTTGCTCATTCCATACATTTTTAGGTATTAGATTTTGCAATGGATCATTATATCTATGACTATAAGGGACATAAACAGTATGTGTCTTTATGCCTTTTATAAAAAGTTCCATAGCAGCAATTATGATTCCTTTATTAGCATATGCTTGATTTTTATCGATAAAATTATGCCACTTGGTTGGCAGATAGTCTTGTATTTTTTCAAAATCTTGATATCGAAGAAATAGATCTCCTTTATCTCTTAAAAAAGACCAAATATAAGCTACTGGACTATCTTTATCACTAACTAAAAAAGGAATATGAGCAAGAATATCCGGAAGTAACCTTTTAAATTTTGAAAATGAGTTTAATAATTCTTTGATTGCCACAGGTTCTTTATCCGAACTCACAATACGTTTTACTTTTGACACAGCTGCTACTATCTCTTGTTTCTCGCGTAGCTCTAAAACATAATCTAACAGCTTCTCAGGTGGAGTTTGTTCGTCAATCAGATCCTCTACAATATGAGACAGCATGGCTGCTGCATTGTCCAAATCTTTTAGTGATCGGAGTCGTTCTTGCTGTTCCTTTTTCTTTGCAAGGTTGATAATACTAGTAAAATACTTTTCTAATGCTAATAATAATTCGTCCATAGCAACTGATCGATACTCTGCAATAAATGAAACTAGGTAAGCTAAACGTCTACTTTCAGGCATACGCTGAATACTTTGCGATTTGGCTTTAGCTGTATACTCAGCATATAATTTTATCTTCCCTTTAGGAATCTGGCTGAAATCCCAAAAATCAACTGAAAAAGAAGCAAATTCTTTTATTCTTTGAAATCCACGTTTAATCTCATAATAAGACGGTTCTTTTAGAGGTTCTCTTAAAGCGTCCAACTTTACTGTAAACAAAGACGTTTTTCCTTCCATAAAAAACAGCGTCAATTGATTGATTCGTTCAATTTCCTTCTTACTAGGAATATTTACAATTGCTTGCTCTATATCTTTGGTTACAGCGTCTATAATGCGCGATATAAACCGTTCGAATGTAGTAAGACCTGGGAGAATTATTTTTTCGTTTATACACTTATTCAAGAAACGATCAGCAAGAAGAGTTGTTTGCTCTGTAGAATACCAAGCACCTTCATATATCCACTGCTCTAAATAATCTAAAACGGCTTGGTCATGGAACTGCCTGTAAGAGTATAGTTCCTGAATCATGAGTGCATGCTGCTTGATTGTAGGAATTCTTGTATAGTAAGAGAACATACGACTTTCAATAGACAACTGCTCTGCCATGTACTCTATTACTTCATTAGGAACATTTGTTAAATCAGAAAGAAATGTTCCTAAAAATCGTACAGTCCCTAACTGTACTGCAAAACCAATTTTAGTACTATCGTTTCGCAAAGTTTTAATAATTGATTTGTCATAATCGTCCAAATGAAAGTATTTCACTAATTGTTCATCGGAAGGAAGGCCCGCATAAGATCCAAAAGACTGTTTTTGTTCTTTACTCATTATCTGTACAGGCATTTAGTCACCTGCCATTTCTTGTTCGAACTCTTTTACTCGACGATAAAATGTGCTTGGGGACAATTCTAGTTTATTTATAGTATCAGTTGCTGTTTGCTCCCCATTTTTCCAACTAAAATACTGTCTTTTGAATTCTTCTGTTATTGCCAATTTAGGTCTACCAAAGACCGTACCAGCAGATTTTGCAATTTCAATCCCTTCAGTTTGACGCAGTTTGCTCTTCTTTCGTTCCTGATCTGCTACATAAGAAAGCATGCTCAAAAACTGATCTTCTAATAAAAGACCAATGTCCCCCATAGTTTTAAACTTTCTACTATCAAATAATTCTGAATTTTCTAGAACAATAATATCTGCTTTTATCTTTCTTGTAATATACTTCCATTCTTCAATTACACCAGAATAGTTTCTCCCTAAACGATCTAAAGAGTCTAAGTAAACAATATCTCCAGAACGAAGCATATGAAGTAATAGTTGATACTGTGGACGATCAAACTCAGCACCTGATTGTTTATCGACAAATATATAACGAGATTCAATACCTAAATCATTAAACTTCTGTATTTGTCGATCTAAATTTTGTTCTTTAGTGGAAACTCTAGCATAGCCAAAAAGCATGTTTATTTTCTCCTTTCATATATCAAAATGTCATTAATAATTATGACACATATCAAAAGTGAAAAACATAGGTTTTGACACATGGTTTTGCATAAGAAAAGACTTTATCAAAAAGTATACTTTTTGACAGACCAAATTTAGAAAAACAAACATTATTATAGAGAAGAACCAAAACATTCGACTTTATACCGTAAAGTTTCGTTCCACTGATACCTGAACCCCTGTTACTGGATATAAAAGGCCTTTTTTCTAGCTATATCAAAGAAATCCCAAAAATAGATTCCAAAGACTTAAAACAAATAAAAAAAATTATCAGTAAGAAGAAATACTTCACTTTTTATGATTACAAACTCGTTAGTAATCACATTATGAATTTTTCAAAAAAAGATATTGAGTTCTTTGTAGAAACTATGTTTCCAGTCGAAAATATACATCTACGAGACATAGAAACTCGAAATGTAATCAGCCAATTTTTTGTAAATTTAGTAACAAAATTCATGTATAGCAATGATCGCAGTGAAGCTAAAAAGTATCTAAACTTAGCTAGAGAAAACAACAAAGAATACAGAAATTATTATTTCTCAATTCAGATCCAATATTTTGAATATATAGTTGCCTACCTAGAAACCTCTGAACCAGACTATTTAACCAAAGCAGACTACCTTATGAAAGCTGTTGAAGATATAGGCGATGTCAACACTGCTAAAACAATGAGACTAGAGTTCAAAGAATTATTAAAAGAGGAGAAGATAGATATTCCAATAGGCTCATTTCCCACAGTAATTACAAAAGACTCATAGTTGCAATAGAGCACTGAACAAGTGCTTTTTTTCGTGCAACGTATCACAGATATAAAGTAATTGGCAATTTGCAGGTTTAATTTTAACCTGTGTCCAAGTCTCCTAAATCTAGCTGCTGATAGCGATTTTCGGTGTTTTTAGAGGTGTTGAAATATTGATTAACTAAGTTACCTGCCCAGGGAAAGACGCTTAAAATGGACTCTACATATGCTGCTTGTACTTCTTTTTTTACTTGCAATATTGTTTGGATCAAGGCATTTCTTGTGGCCAACCTAATTCCACCACCTCTACCGGCTTTAACAGAGTAAAAGAGTCTGCCTTCTTCTTGTAGTTCCTTCAGGATTTTGTCCAATGATCGACTAGGGATCTTCAATTCTTCGACAATTTCCCTTTTAGTTGTCACAAAATATGGTTTGTACGTGTAACTTTTATCTTTAAGGAATGCTAATAAATCAGCCTTCCACTCATGCTTGTGAGAATATTTTCTCTCAGATCGATCTTTTTTAAATTTATACCAGGTACTTGGGTGACTTCTATACCCACTACTGCCTTTTCTTTTGCTAAACGGAGCCTTAGAAGCCTTCTCTGTACCCCAACTTTCGATAAGTAAATCGATTTTTTCTTGTTCTGCTTGGTGATATCTACCTGAGTATGCTGATTCAACCGCACGTCTAACTTCAGAATCTTTCAAAGCTTTATTGCCTAAATTAGTGTTGAATTGATCCATATCGTCGTAACAATTTTCTAGTGATTCTCCGGAAGAATAATAAGCCAATGCCATCGTGTAAATAGCACTATTACGTCCTAGTAGGCCTTTATCTCCTTCGATTTGTGTGTTATTAAGCAGCTGATCAACCCAAGCTGCATCCTTTTGCTTACTTTTTTTAGGCAACAGAAATAGCTTAGGTCTTTCTATGTCAATTTGGTTATCTGCTGAGTATTCAAATGACCAGTCAATCAAAGTTTGCATATCATAAGTCATTTCAGGATTGTACTGTAAAATGTTGTCGTGTCTAGGTATTCGAGCGATTCCAAAATGATTACAGCCCATATCAACCGGCAGTTCTTCAGCGAAATATCGTCTTAAATTATTCGAAACGTTTCTTGCAATTTTTACTGAGTTATAGCCATTTGCACTCGAAATAAACCAGGGATTTTCCAGCACATAATATACCTGGTAACCTCCTGGAGTTTCCAAAATCATAGTGGGTATAAACCCTAAGTCCATGCTGCGGTCCATTATGTCTTGTCCAGAGCATGATTGGCCAACTTTAACATCGATATCAATCATGAACGTGTTGATCTGTTTTAAGTTTTGATCCTTATGACCTGTTACAAAAAGTCGGCGATCGTCCGTATAGGTACCATATCTAAACACGTTAGGGGTCCAATGAGTAAATGAGTTTTCATTTTCCCAAAGAGCTTCTTCAGAAGTTAACACCACCCCATGGGCCACACCCATTGCTTCCTTCGAGCGGAAACCAAATATAGCACCCTTTTTTCCCTCTGGTTGCTGAACAAATGGACGCAAGTTGCTATTTTTATATTTATATTGTCTTAATCCACCCTTTAAAATGGCAGCATAAATAAGATTTAGATTTTGTTCCAGTACGTTCATTTTGGTTTCCTTTCCAAAAAAAGAAGAACACAAAGATACCCTTGTGTCCTTACGAATACTGGATTTAATAAATTTACTACTAAAACTAGCAAAATCGCCAGTTTTGCGCACCAAATAAGCCTAAATCTATTGTATTTTTTGTCAAAATTTGCTATAATGTATTTAATAAAGTGACTCGAAAACACTTATCAAATTTATAGAAATTGAGACTACGGAACACATAGTTTGGGTATGTGATTTCTAATGAGTTAATTTGACTACCAATCAAATTAACTTTTAGGTCTCTTTTTTTTATTTTAAAATTAGATTAACTTATCTCTAAAATTTTGTAAACTGTTTTTTTATTTTATAATTCCAACATTTCATCGATTCTATTTCTAAGATCCTGCAATTCTTCATCCGTTTTGATACTTAGGATAGTTGTTCTTGCTTGTTCTAAAGCGTATTCGTGTTTTGATAAAATAAGCTCATATTTAGCTGTAATCATTTCCTCTAATCGATCTAATGCTTCATTTCCGAAACTCCGCGTTCCATTATCAAATTCTCTGACATAACTTGGAGAAAGTCCTATTGCTTTTGAAAGCTCAACTCTACTTACATAATAGTTTTTGACCAGAAATTTTAGTAAAAATCGATCATATTCGTTTCTAAACTGCTTACTCCCCTCTTCCATATCTTTCCTCCTTTTGTTGTTACAAACAACAACAATTTACATGATAAGATTACCATAAAAACTAGTTTTAATCAATTCTAAATCATCACCAAATTTTTATTGCTTACAAGAATGTATTGTTAATAGGCTTTATTATCATTATCAATATATTACTAATATATTACTAATATATTCTATTTAGTAATATTTTTAGTAATAGTAACTATAAATGCTGTTGTTTTTGCTTTTCTTTCTTAACTTTATCTTTGTTGTTGTTTTTAACAACGAATTATGGTATTCTATTTTTGTTAGTAATACAGTCTATTTTTAATAGTAATATTTTATATTTAAACAAAATTACTTTTAGCATTAATCTATAAGAAAGAAGGAGAAAAACATGGCAGTAGGAATTACCGTTGCAGCAAACAAAGGCGGAGTTGGAAAGACTCTTATCACTATTAACATCACTGGCGCTCTTAGAAAGGCATTTCCAAATGCAAGAATACTTGTTGTTGATACTGACGCCCAAGGAAATACTACTAAATCTTTTAGAGTAAAAGTAGCCAATGATCAAAATACAATTTATGATGTATTTATGGGGACTGCATCAGTTGAAGATACGATTGTTGGTACATATGATAGTAACATTGACGTTCTACCGGCAAACTCTGATAACAACTACCTAGAGTTTGATAAAATGGAAGAATTTCGAGATACGATCTTGGAATGGTTCGTCGCATTAGTAAAGAAATTTAAAAATAATATCTCTGAACTAATGACTATAGAAGGTCTTAAAAAGAAAATGACAAACATCATCGATCCTAGTTCTAACTATTTCAATGCATTAGCTGGATCATTTGATAAGGTTCAAGAAGAATATGACTTCATTATTTATGATACACCGCCTGAGCTGAAGCAAGTTACTTCTTCTGTACTTTCCATTGCAGACGTGGTAATAGTGCCTTATGAACCTGACTTGAATGGTGTTGACGGAGTTACACACCTAATATCAAGGGTGCTGACACTTAAAGAAAAATACAATCCAAATCTTAGGATTGGCGGTGTTTTAGCGAATAAGGTCTACAATACTAATCTACATGCAAAAATGATTAATTCAATGATGAAATATACTAATAGGAACAATTATCATTATTTTGATACTGAAATACCTAGATCTATTACTTTTGCTGACAAATTAGTTAGAAATGGTCTTCCGATTACAATGAATGACCCAAACAACAAGTTTGCTCAAAATTTTTACAAGCTAATTAATGAAATGAACAGGCTAGGTTTATTGAGTAAAGACGGAAAAATATTAGAGATACCTGTACAATTATATCAAGAAAGCGAGGTTGAAGAATAATGGCTAGAAGAAAAAGAGCAGCTGGAAACTTTAACTCTGCATTTGATGAAGAACTAGAGAATGTAAAGACTCCAGAAGACGATCTTCAAAATGATTCTCTACTGAATTTATCCAATGAAACAGTCTCTGTTGAAGAAAAATTATCTACAAATGAAGAACCGTCTACACACGAGACGACATCCGAAACCGTGCCCTCTTCAGAAAGTTCAAATAAATTTGGGTTGGTTAGAGAAACTCAAAAACATCTCTCGGAAATGATACCTAGAACTTATAAGTTACGCCAGGACACTGTTGATTCCCTAGAAAGCCTTGTTTACAAAGATAAAAAACGTAGTAGAAAGATACCTGGTACAAAAGGTTTTATCTCAGATTTTGTCGATAACGCAATATGGCAACATTTTCTTCAATTAGGACTTATTACAGAAGAAGAAGCTAATAAACACGTTAAAGATTACAGTAAATACCCAATTAATATTGACAATTTTAATGACTATATGAATGAAATTGAAGAAGACTATTAATAGTCTTCTTTTTCATTATATTTATAAAGGTAATACATTAGTAATATATTACCTTTATAAATATAATATATTAGAAATGTATTGTTTCTAAAAATATATTTAAATACTGGAGTTGTCCTATGTTTATCATATTTAGTACTAGCTGTTTCTGCAGTGAGTTACATTCAAATTACAATCCTCTTGAAAGATAATATATTTATAAAGGTAATACATTAGTAATGTATTACCTTTATAAATATATTATCTTGACAATCATTTCGTATTCTTACTCTATCCATTCATTATTATCATCGAAAGGGAAGTGTCAGGATCATGCTTAGGACTATTCGTATTTCCCATTAGGATAATTTCTACCCCGAACATTTTTACTCCTACACCATGTCCAGATACAGCTAAACAAACTTATATTATTTGCCCATTGAGCAAGAAATTCTAATCTAAGACCACGTAACCCTTGTATATCTTATAACTGGATCATACCTTGTATTTCCCATATAGAGTTTGGATCAAACTCGCCATATGCAAATAATGAAAACAATCCGCTTGCTGCTTTCATCATTTGTGCTGATACACACCTAAGGATTGACAAAATACTATTGATCCTCCTGATTTATCCCTTATATAACTCCTACTTGCTTGGTTAAAATGTAACACTCAGCAATTCCTTGGGGGGATAACAAGAGTATACATATATCTCATTTAGAAGCGTGGTTGGGAGAGGGTATCGACGTTTAGCTATCTTGGATACTTAATTATTGTTTAAAGGTAAATTGACATAAGTGAGGATTATTTTAAGTGATTGTCGCAGCAGGGATTTCAAGCACCTAAATTGTAAAATGTGATTGGTCTACCTACGAACTCCTTGTCATTAAGGGCTTTGCGGTAGCAATCTTCGTAATTTACTAGAAGAGTGTTTTGTTGGGTTTGTTTTTTAGATAGGAGTTCATAGAATGTTATATAATCGTTTATCAGCTGAAAAGCGCGAGCAAATCGAAGAGTATCTGAGAGAAGGAGTTTCTCAGGCTGAGACAGCTCTATAACTGGATCAACATAGGCCAACGATCTTTAAAGTGATCTGGAGAAACAGTGAAGGAAGAACAGGAAACTTTGGAACGACTACAAAGGCGACCGTGCATAATACAAAGACTACTTTGAATTACTCTCCAGAACAAATCGCTCATGGTGTACGTAGCATTAATGTATCGACAAATACCATCTATAACTGGATTTATTCTGGTTTGATCAAATTTCCAATAAAGAAGCTACGATTGAAAGGGAAGAGATACCGGAGAAAATATAACAGTAGATTACTGATCGGTCTGAAGCAACTATTCTAAGAACTGATTTTGGTCATTGGGAAGCTAATACAGTACTTTCTAAGCGCGATATAGAAACTTCTCTAGCTACATTCGTAGAACGTAAATCACGGCATTATGTGCCCCTTAAAATGACTCGAAAAGACGGGGCGTATTTGTTGGCAGCTATGGAACGCTTAGTTGAAACGTACACACTGGTGCAAAATCAATTACATGTGATCGCGGAGTTGAGTTCGTGAACTTTCATAATGTAAAACACATGGAGAATACTTACAGTTTTAACATGTATTATGTACACCTTATATGCCACAATAACGCGCTTCAAACGAATATCACAATGGGTATTTTCCAAAACCTACAGACTTCAATAAGGTATCTCATATAAAGATCAATCAACGATCGGCCAAGAAAGCTATTCAAATGGAAGTCAGCAAACCATAAATTCCATTTAGAGTACGCTAAAACCTGAAAGTAATGTTATTCGATAGAAAACGTTTCCAATGCAAAACATTTAAAAAAGCAGAATAAAATTGTATAATGAAAAATATTAAGAATGTTGTTTTGAAGGAATTCGTTTATCGCATTTGATACTGAAATTCAGCCAATCGAGACTACTTTGTATAATATATCTTATGTTAACTAAAGAATGAATAAGACAAATAGACCTTAGATTAACTACCTCTCTATGGATTCAAATACTATCACGGTTTTTTGGTAACTTTTATTCCGTTGACCTATTGAACTGATTAGCTGCAATCAAAAGTTTTTCTACTCATTACACATCCCTTATCATTTGAGGAGGTCTCTTATATGAACGTTATTGATTAACTCTGGCATTAGTTCTTTTAAATAATCTTCAGCAAACTGATCATCAAACAACCAGCGATCAATCGTTTCTTTTTCTAAAATAACCGGCACACGATTATGTATCGCTTCGATTGACTTATTGGCTGCTGTTGTCAAAATAATGCTACGGTTTCCATCTTCAAATTTCTTATAGAATCCTGCCAAATAGAGAATTTCAGAGTCTTTTTCCCTGAAGAGAAATTTTCTTTTCTCCTGGTCCCTCTCGTAAAACCCAGAAGTGGGTAAGACACAACGGGTGCTGCTGAATGCTTTAGCAAACATTTTCTTTTCAGTGACCGTCTCTGATCGAGCATTTATGATCGATTGGGACTTTTTAAACCCATGAAAGCTCCAAGCCATCGCTTCAACATCGATATCGTGATCAGACGTGCCAACTAGTAGAGGGACGGTGTTCGTTGGAAATATTTCTCCGGTCTTGATCTCCTGGTTCTTAGCTTCGATTTTCCTGATAATCTCCTCGATCTCTTTCGAGTCTGTCGGATCTAACAAAAACCTTCCGCACATACGAAAACCCTCCTGTCTGTAGAATAACTTACCATCATTCTACAAGCAGAAGGGGAGATTTGCTAAAATATTGATTTACTAAAAGAACTCTACATCAAGGACAAAACCAATATTCCTTTTTGAATAAGAAATAAGTTGATAATGTAATGAGTTATCCGTTTGATTCGTTGTGTAAAATGTGACGTGAGGATACTCTAAAAAAAAGACAAGTTTCATGAACAGTTGTTTTATATCCTCTTTTTCAAGATCATTTGTGGTAACTTTTAGAATAAAAACATCATTTTCTCTATCAAATGATAGATTCGAATCAATTATATCTTTTTCTTGGTACTCAATAAAGGATCTGATTTCAGCACCTATACCAGGTTCATATTCATGGTTAATCTCATCTGCTATCTTCTTAAAAAAATCTTTCATATTTCTCCTACTTTCTATTTAGGTATATATATCCCTTTAGGTCCAGAAGAATGAACTGAGATAATTCCTCCTCGATCATTCGTAACTACTTTATTACCTCTAGGATCAACATATTCCAAGTTTTTCTCCCCAATTCGTCAATTTTTGATTTCCTTGTTTTCGTATTATTATCAATAATAGCATCGATTCTTTCCGGAGAAAACCCTCTCTCATTCGCTCTTTCCGCGCCATGTTTTGACATTGATCGCCCGCCAGGAGTAACATCACCTGTATCAAGATCATACCCCTCACCGAAACTGCTAAATGCATTCCAAATCGTTCCAACTCCATGAGTCATTGCAGCCGCACCACTTGCAGTAACTGCTGGACTTAGTGTTGCAGTTGCTCCACCTGTAAACGGCGTACCTGCAAGTGAAGCAGCATTACCACCTACTAGCCAAGAAAAACCACCAATAAACTCAGCTGCACCACCTGCGACTGAAAGAAGGTCTCCCACAAACTGTGCAACGGCATACGGCTTAGTTCCTACAGAATCAGTATCAAGTGTACGTTCTCCCATTAAGGCACTCAGTCCGAAGTTTTCATAAATTTTATCTGCAATCCCTACACCAAAAGCCTTTAATGCATTCCAATTATTTGTTGCGATTGCTTCCTGGACTGCTATAGTCATTTTAGGATCGAATATACCATCCACATAGACACCTGTTACGTTTCCAAATTCATCAAAAGTATAAGTAATCTCTTGATTTTCTAATCGGTGAGTTTCTACTTTTGCATCGATCTTTTTCTGTCTCTTGTCCCAAGCACGGCTGATCGGCTTTGCCCAAGACATATTCATTCTTCCTAGATCAAATGTTCCGGAAGAAGCATTCCATGCGGCACCTTTTCGACTTCGGCTAATCCAGCATCAAAGTTGGCCAACTGTGCTTCAAAATCAGCGAAAAGACCTGGAGAACTGGCATGAAAAGCATAGAGCTTCTGAAGCTTTTCTTCACTTTCTCTGATAGCTGCCTGTACATGCATGTAACGTTGTTCTAGTCCTTGATTGGGTTCTTTCTCTTTATCCATTCGTTGGGCCATACTTTGTAAAGTCAAATTGCCTTGTGCGATCACTGCCTTCAGCTGCTCCTCGATCACATCGCAGGTATCGACTTGTGATTGAAACTCTTCAGGAAACTTACTGTGTGCTTCAATCAATGCTTCACATACCAGGATAAATCCACTGGCTAAAGTTGGATAAACTGCAGAAAAATATTGCTTCGCAGAATCATACGTTTTACCGGATAAAGGCGCACTCATAAAATGACTGACACTATCTTTTAGAACACCACTAAACTGGACATACTGAACGGCCATCTGTTTCGCAGCAGCACTTTGACTGTTGACTTCGCCAACAAAAAAATCTACTCCCATTCGTCCGCACCCACTTCCTGATCAAGCAGCTGCTTTCTTTCCAATACAGTTGATCTTCTTGGTCCATAAGGTTCTTCTTCTCTGCCAAAAGTTCTTCTGATCGTTCCTCGACTTGCAAGCGTTGTTTTTGTTGTAGTGAGCGTGCTTCAGCTTCTAACTCAACAAAGTAATGTTGCTTTTCTGCTCCTTGATTCGCTTCCATCAATTCCTGGTAAAAGCGCTGTTCCAAGTTTTGGATCTCACCATAGTCATATTCAGCTTCAGCCAGCTTTCTCAGTTCTCTTTGATTGCTTTCTTGTTCTAAATCCAGTTGTGTGAGTTCCAGCTGGATCATCGCTTCTCTATCTACCTGTTTCATTTGAACGTCACTCCATTAAAAAGGTTCGTCATACTGGCATTTATCTTTTGATCGATTGCCGCAAACTCTTTGGCCACGGAATGAATATTATTTCCATCACGAGCAATTGCATTTGATAACCGTTGCCCTCTACTATGTACGCTTGTTAAGCTATTCTTTGCGTTCGTGTTGCCACTGACAGACGTGCGCTCTGCCAACGACGTTACCGCATTGACCGAAGACAATCCGCTTGCTGCTTTACTCATTTGTGCTGATACACCACCAGCGATCGATAAACTACTATTATCCCCATAATTTTCTCCTTTTTGTCTAGTTTCCACTAGTTTAACACAAAAAGAGGAGTATTTTTTCCATTAATAACAGGATTACATTTCAAATATAGAAAAAATCTGTCTAATTTCTCGAATAAAGAATCAGACAGATTAATGATGTGGCGGAAAGATCCGCTGAATTTAGTTTAACTCATTCATCATGAATCAACAACTCTATTACAAAACTAAAGAGCTACCTACGACCCTACATCCATAAATTGGCTCTAGCTTGTCTCCAAATTTGTATAGATTTAAAGATTTGTTCAACATAAAGGTGGTCAGTAGTTGATTCGCTTCAATGGTGATACTTTCTGCAGCATATAGAACCAATTTGTTTTGCTCTTTTTCTATTCGACCAACGCCGAATAACTGATCATTCAATTCAATTTTGAAATCATACATCACATTGTTTGCATATCTACTGACAGAATGGTCAAAATATCTGTTGCTCTCACCAAATCCCCCTTTTCCTTTTTGTCTATGAATGAAATGCATTTCATATACCATTCGTTCTATAATTGTGCTATAATAAGAATGAAAAGAGAGATATGCTCTAACATATCTCTCTAATGTAGAACCGTTTAAGACGGTAGCAGAATTTAATTAGTTATAAAAATAACCGTTATCCGGCCAAATGAACCACTCCCTGTCAAGTAGACAGTGGAAATAAAAAAATATCACATTTACTTCTAGTTAAATTTGACTAGAAGTTTTTTATATAGCTAATTCTCTATATTCTGCTGGAGTTAAGCCATCGAATTTAGGAACATACCTTTTGTTCATGTAGAAATTAATATACGTATCAATTCCAGCTTTTAATTGATTAAATGAATCAAAATTTTTATGATAATAATATTCTGACTTTAAAGTTCCCAAAAAGATTCAATTGGTTGATTGTCTAAGCATTTTCCAGGTCGTGACATACTTGTTTGAAAACCATAACGATCCTTCATATTGCTATATTCTCTTGAGGTATATTGATACCCTCTGTCGGTGTGGATAGTTAATTGATTATTTGAATTACCTTTTAGTCCCTGTTTTAAAGTACTCATTACCAATTCATTATCATTTCTCTTACTGATAACGTAAGAAACAACACTCATATCATATGTATCGATAATTGCACTCAAATAAGCCTTCTCATGATTGCCATAAAATAGATAACTAACGTCTGTAAACCATTTTCGTTCGGTTTTGACGCCATGAAAATTACGATTAATTAGATTTTTCAGCAGTATGAACTGGAGTATTCTTAACCCAATTAGGGCGTTTTCTTCTAATTTCAGGAGTTAGTGACATGTTCCTCATCAGTCTACGTATAGCTTTTATATTTATATTCCAATTAAGCTCACGTTTAAGAGCGTAGTGCATGCGAACAACACCAAATATTCTATCAGATTCTAAAAATATTCTCTTTATCTCTTTGCAATTTTTTCTGTTGTTAGTTCGAGGGCAGAAGGTTCGTTTTTTAGCCATTTATAATATCCACTACGGCTAACGCCAATAACTTTACAAAGCTTGGCAATACTGTGTCCTTGTTCTTTATGCAGTTCATAGACAACAACGTAACAATTTTCCTTCCTTGATAAAGAAAACGGTCGTCTTTCTTTACCTGTGCCTTGTAACTTTTTTACAATAGCATTTTCAACCTCCAAATAATCATTCCTTGCTCGCAATTGCTTATTCTCTAAGCGTAAACGATCTAACTCGTTAATTCTTCATTCTTTTCTTTATTTTTCCCACGACGATCACGTAGACCATCAAATCCTAGACGATTATATTTTTGTATCCATGAGTATATTTGTTGATAGGAGACATCATACCGTTTAACTGCTGCTTGGTAGTCATTATCTAATGATAACACGTACTGAACAATTTCAATTCTTTGAGTATATGTTGTTTTAGTTTGCTTAGACATTGTGGAAAGACCAGCTCTTTTCTGTTTGAATTGTTTTCCACTAGTATAGCTGCTAACCCAAGATCTAAGAACCCCTGTATCAGTAATTCTATATTTTCTTAGTACCTCTATTTGATTCAAACCTTTATACAAGAAATCCTCAACAGCTGCCAATTTAACTTCACGTGAGTATTTTAAACTTCTACTGTAAGCATTTAACCCTTCTACTCCCCATGAATTGTATTTCCTAATCCAATCGTTTATTGTTGATTTTGAGATATTATATTTTTTACTAGCAGAACTTGAAGTTTCTTTTTTCTCTTTGATTTCACGAACGATTTCTATTTTTTTATCATTTGGCACTCTTTTTCTATACAAAAAAACACTCCCCTTGTCACTAGTTTTGTTTTTCTAGTGTCTACTCTATGGGGAGTGTATCAAAAGATAAGACGGTTATTTTTTTTGTCGTTTTTAAGCATGGTCCACAATCAATTTAATCAAAGCAATGGTAAACATACCAAACTTAGAATCAATTGTATTGTTTCTAATGCGGACAAAAGGCTTTCTCCTTTCATAGATTTCAGTACTTACTTTCATAAGCACCACCACCCTCCGGAAGTAGCCACCGTCATAACTTTTCTACATTGATTAGTATATACACTTGATATTTTTCTTTTTACTTTTTTCTAAAGACTAATCAATTTCTTTTGGAGAATCTATCTCCAATTTCTAACATAAGGTTTCCTGCTATTGTATTTTACTTTGGTTCAATTCTGTCGGCTATTGTTTTTTCGTTTTAGTTCAGCTGCCGACCATACTTTATCAACCACTTCTTTTTTTCTGTAATTGTTAGTATTAGCATAATAAATTGAAGAACCAATAAAGCAATGAGAATACCAATACATACATTAATTATTATCATAAGCAACTTCCTTTCTAATCCTTTTTGGGAATCATTCAATTCGTTTAGAAAAATATCTGTTTTTGAAATAATCCAAACGATCACTACTGACCTCATTACATATGAATGTAATTCATGCTCCATTTCATTGTATAAATCTTTTAAGCTGCTGTTGACTGCTTCAACATCGCCCTTGTCTTCAGCATTTCTAAAGTCACTTATAATTTCAGGAATGTTTACAAAATTCACATCCATTTATATCACTTCTTTCTGATCCTTTTTGATACTTTTCTCTTTTTCAATTAATTCAGCAATTTTTTCTAGTTCATAAATATAACTAGGTTCTTGAAAATTAAATGATATGTTAAACAAGGTTCCTCTTATAGTACTTAGGCTTTTAAAAGCAAAATCAAATAAATACAGAACATCTGATAAATAAATTGGATTTGACTGTATCAAATTTTCTCGACTTTCCTCATTTGATATACGTTTATCTAAATGTGCAAATCTCTGTTTCGAATTTTTTTTTAAATGTGATATCGGTTTTTCTAAACTATCCAATTCTTCTTCCATTTGAACAAGTTCAGACTTTAATTTCTCATATGTTGTGTGTTGATTATAGCCAGTCTTTTTGTAGTAATCTTCCGTAAATAATCATTTGAAATCCTGATAATCTTAGGTACTGAATGAGAATCTTTATTATCATACAATTTGGAAGCTGTAATAGAACATCTCCAACCATAACGTTTTGTGTATAAGCAAAATAATCTCCATATTCACTAAGAGCATTATTTTTTTTTTTGTTACTTCAGACACAGCTAATATCGCTGGCGTAGGTTTTTTTTTGTTCCTAATATTTGTTTAAATATCCATTTAATACTTCTTTCTAGCTTTTCTAGTTGATTTTTTTGATTCATAATTTTCACTTCCTCATTTTTAGATCTTTTTGAGAATTACGAAAAAATCACTTGAACGTAAAATTCACGAATTTATGTTTACATACCATCTAATAGATTCAAACTTCAGTATGTTGTGTGATTTTAGTATTTCTCTGTAAAATGGTCCTTTAAAATTCATATTACTCACTTCACTTGGAACTTTGGCAACACCACTTTTTTTCCTTTATCATCAATGAAGTCTTGATCAATATTTGGCCATAGAAAATCTTCCAACTTGCAACATTTGGATTCCTTCTCTAGCACTTCAGAATCTGTATAACTATCCTTTAAGTTTACTAGTCCTTTTTCTGTCACATCACCATAAAAAGTTAACCCTGGTATATTCTTCTTTTGAAATCTTTAAACTCCATTTATTCGCCTTCTTTCTGATCCTTTTTGACGTATAGTTCGCTATTATGAGTTTGGCCATTGTCCTGGCATCAACGATCGTTCGTTTCTAGTTGTTGTTTACCTGGTAGATCTCGCACTGCAGCTGGCAGAAATCAACTACTTTTACGAACGATCTTTTTAAGACTTTTAGTGATCTTTCTACATAAGTTGCCATTCATTTATTATTTTCTTTAAAAAAACCAGCCAGTTCTTGGTTTTTACGTTCTATAGTTGAGCTTCAATCGTTTTATTTTTGAGCAACCCATAAAAGATAGGCTGCTTCTTCTTCTGTCATTTCGATACTGATCAATTCTCTTACCTTCTTTCTAATCCTTTTGAGAATATCCTCATTTACTTTTGCGTATTCAAATAATTCAATTATTTTTCCAAGAGGAACATTGTTCAGATCATAATCGCCTTTTCTTATCTTACTTATCGTACTTTTGACACGCTAGTATCTTCACCTATCCTATATCCAGTGATAAGTAGTTACCTTTTGAGTCTTTCTTGCTTATTAACAGCTTGATTAAATCAAATCTATACTCATAGTTACCTCCAAAGACTTGCTACTAAGTCTGTTTTTTGTATAATATACTTAGTAGAAGTTTTAGCTAGTCAGGCTATTTTGTTACAGAGGTTTGTTCTGTATCAGCAGAGTAAACCTCTTTTTGTTCTTGTTGAAATAGTCAATTTCTGAGAAGGTAGCTTCGCGACACTCAATTTGAAGTTGAGTATTTGTCACATAAGATTCATTAAATTTTCTAAATAAATAGATTTGATTTTGTAGAAGATCCCTTCTTTATCAACTATTTTAAAAATTCCAAAATTCACACCTGCATAGTAATTGTTTATCTTTTCATAAAATTACACTTCCTTTCTTTATATACTTATTATATAGTATATTTATATATACGTCAATATAAATATACTGGTTTGGGGATATTTTTTACAAAAAAAGAAGTGCCCTAGACACCTCTTTTACTGATCCTTTTTAGGAGAAAATGATATTGTCTGTCTTTCCCCATTTTTTTCGAAAAATTATGTACCCCCTTCAAAATCCCCGTTTGATTCTATTACATTGCTTTCATCAATACCTAATTCATTACAACGATCTGCAAAGATTAGTTTTGCTGTTTCTTTATTTGGTAATACTGTTTTAGAAACTCCTTGATTTGTTTCTAGTACTATTTCATATTTCATAATACTCTCCTTTTACAATCTTTTTTAGGAATATAGCCAATTCATTACATATAGAACGTATTTTATTGTACATATCTCTCAAATCGTTATTGACTTTTTCAACATAGATTTAATCTTTAATTGTTGACCGCTTCTTTAACAAATTCAATCGTCTCATCTAAACAATTTTTTTGCTTCTGAGGTTGTGTAATCAAATTGATAATCATGCGTTATTGTTTTTTCAACATCCTTGTAAAAAAGTGATTTTACAGGAACTGATAGTTCTTTTAGTCTATTTGCAAAAGTAATCCCTTGATCTTGGAAAGAATATGAATTGCCATCAGAAATATAGGTTGGTGGAAAATCGTTGGTAAGTTTATCTACTAATGATGCCTGCTTCAGCTCTGAGCTATCTTTCCAGTCCTTTGTTCCTAGTAAAGACCATGCAACCGTGTTAACAAAGAACTTCATGACCCATTCATCAGATGATTGCTGCTTAATCTCTTCTAAATCTACGGGACCACAATAAGAGATAAATCCACTTATATTATCTTCTGGAATCACTTTTTTCATCCCCATGCTCTTTGCATACTTTGAATTGGTCTGAATGGATAAAAATTGTCCTGCAATTTGAGAACCTGCTGAGTCACCTCCGAAAATGATTTTATTAAAAATTCAACATTGGGTACTGCTTTGTCATTTTTTTTTATCGAATTATAGGCAGCCTCGACTTGTTTCACTTGGCCTGGGTAATTTAAGCTTGGAGCCCACTCATAATTCAATGAAACTACTGCTACTTGGGCACGATCAGCTAAGTATGTCGCATATTCTTTTACACCTTCTTTGTCACCACCAACATATCCACCCATGTACCCAAAAACAATTGGAACTGATTTGTGAATTTCTTTTTGGATAATATAAATCAAATGTACTTTTTTTATATTCTGATTGGTAAACAAGGCTTTTTTAACTGTGATATTAGTATTACTTTTTTCATAGGATACTTTATCCGTAATTTTCACGTCTCCATTAAACACATACCCAATCAAAAAGGCACCCGGACGCGGCGACACTTGAAAGCGATTAATATAATCACTCCAAAGATTACTAAGAAGCCCATTAACCATAAAAAAACTGTTTTATTTTTCCCATAAAGCTACCTCTTTTTCCTTAGAATAGTTCATGACACATTTATTCACTGAGCTCAATTCAATTTAATATTCAACATTATACAATCATGAACCTTTAGTTATTGATCACTATTTGTAATTGTATTCAGTATATCTCTCATAACAATAACTAACTTCAACCCATTTTAAAATTGACAATGTTATTTCGTTCATTTAACATTACATGTAAAGGAACAAGCTTTTATACTAAAAACGAGCGTTTTCGATAATTTATCTACTCACTGATTTAATAAACATAAAATACTGATATTGCTGGAAGTTGTCTTAGTTTTGGGGCAGCTTTTTTATTTTGTCAAAAACGCCGTTTTTGACAATCCTCAGAGCGCTCATTCAAGATAGTACCTCAGTTTAAAAATTGAAACGGCCTTAGAATCTCTCTGTCATTAACGTAGATTTATGATAAATAGAATTTGACATAAGTTTTGGTAATATTTTGACCTGTTTACTGTTTATAAGTCTTCAGTATTATATTCTGTGTATCCTTCGTAGTAATAACTAACATCGATACCTTTCATATATGTTTCACGATCGTTTACTAAAGAAGTTAAGGCATGCTTGATTAAATGAGAAATTTCCAAATCATTAATTGGACTACGTTCCATTGCAGAAAGATAGTCTTCTTTATTAATCAGATTCCAATCAATTACTTTGCTGAGTTCTTGTTTAAGAATCAGATCCAGCCATATTCTTGTACTACGACCATTTCCCTCACGGAATGGATGTGCAATATTCATCTCAACGTACTTTGCTACAATTTCATCAATATTAGATTGTGGCATTTGATCAATATGATCTAAAGAAACCTTTAAGTACATCACCGGCGCAAATCGAAAGTTTCCTTTAGCAATATTCACCGTTCTAATTTCACCGGCGAAGTCATAAATATCTGAAAAAAGGTATCGATGAATATCAGCTAGCCCTTTGAATGTTCCCACTTCTAGTTTATCAATATCACCACTATCGTATAATTTCTTTGCATTCGATTTACTGATCTTTTCTTCTACTCTTGCCAATTCAACTTGATTTGTAATGCCTAATTTATTTGTTAACATTTTTCCCCTCCGGTTCTGTTTTCTTTTATCTAATAGCAACCTTAATCGACTAATTTCTGTTGTTTCACTTAAAAAAAAGACGTGTTTCTTCTATTATATAGTAAATTATCTACGCTTATAAATCTAAGCTCATAACTGCAGTATCTTTGTCTTCTTGTGTGATCCCAATATAACGTAATGTCTCCCGCTGCGATGAATGGTTTAACAACTCTTGAATGATCTCTATATGCGTTCCATTTTTATAAAGAAAGTAGCCAAACGTTTTACGCATCGAGTGACTCCCAATATTTTTTCATCCCCTTTTTCCTGCTTTACTTAAACATCCCAAAGTGCTTGTCGACTTAATGGACTATCATTTCCTTTTCGGCTTGGAAATAAGAAATGATCAAACTCATGATTTGCTACCTGAGTTGGAAAGGAATCATTCACATACTCCAGGATCTGTTTTCTCAATTTATTCGAAATAATAATTGAATTATGTTTGCCGGTCTTTTGCTCTTTCATTTCTAATCGATCTTTCGTGATCACTCGACCACGAGAGATCATCAAGACGTCTGATAATTTCAATCGACGCAAATCTGAAATCCGATAGGCCGTATTTATTCCGATCGAAAACAGCAGCACATTTCTCGGTCCCATTTTTCCTGAAGACAAAATCGCCTTCATCGCATCGATCTGCTTTTTTTCTCGAATCGGTTGGACAATTTTCATAAAAAATCCCTCTTTTTATTAATATGACTTAATACCATTATACTATAGTTTTAGTCATATTCAAATAAACTATAAAACAATAGACTTACTCAGACAGTGAATAATCCTTAGAGCCACCTAACTTTAGCGGACTTAAGCGAATAAGACACAACTAGCTTGTGTCAGATTCATATAAATAATATATTTAGACTGAATTATTATATTTTGCACTAGTTACTATAACACGTTATAGTAACTAGTGAGAAAGGAGTTTTTTATTATGTCCAACATCAAAACGATCGAAAAAGAAATTGAAAAAATCCTTATTAAAGACAAACGCTCCTGGGTTCGATTATTTGAATTAATCCGAGAAGTTGAAATAGGGACTTTATGGAAACCAGAACATCAATCATTCACGCGTTGGATCAGACACTTAGCTTATGAGTCTGGAGTAACAGAGTCATTAATTTGGAAACGAAAAAAAGCAGGAGAAATTTATTCCGATTACCAAAAGAGAGCAATAGAGAAAGGAATTGCTGTTCCAAGAATTGAAGACGTTGAAGTCAGTCCGGATAATTTTGAATTGGTCGAGAAGATTAGTCAGGGAAATAAAGAGATAAAAGACGATTTAATGGGAAAAGTCCTTCAAAAGGATCTAAAACGTTCAGATTTATTGAGTGCCTGGCGCTCGGGTCAAAACAATTCGGCAAGGGGAAGAAGGAAACATCATAAAAAAGAATAGCCACTCTGAAGTTGGCCGCTCTGAAAAAGAAAAAGAACTAGCAATATCTGTTACCGATTTGCGGTTTCTTTAACCTATAGTTCCTGGTTGAACAACTTTTCTGATCTAAACCTGGATACGCTAGTGACTCATTCATACAAAAAAGTGTATAAGCTGCTGCCTAAATTTTCCTTTTACTCTTCTTTAACTGATCGATTACATAA